>JACRCT010000944.1 GCA_016218885.1 Deltaproteobacteria bacterium
CGTCCCTGTTCGCTTTGGCGACGAGCTCGGCGAGCTCGCGGGCCTGGTCCAAGGACTTCTTGGCGATGGTGGTGGCGAACTCGGCGTACTTCTCGGGCGATTTCAGCTCGCTCGCGGCCGCCTGGATCTCACCCGCGGCGTTGCGCAGCATCTCCTCCTGCCGCTTGGCCACCGCCTGCAGCCCTTCCAACGACACCCGGGTGGCCTCGGCGAGGGCCTCGAGGTTGCGCTTCTGCGAGTCGATCAGGGCGCCGACGTCCACGCCGGGGACCGACAGGCCCTTGAGCATCTCCACGGGGTTGAAGTCGTTCGAGGCCGGGGTCTGGGTCTTCATTGGGTCTCTCCTTGGCGGTCCTTTTGTGCACCGCAGCAATTGATGGCGATAGAGTAGCCACGGCCAAAACATTGTCAACATGCTGCGGTGCAGCAACCCGATTTTCGCAAACAGGCTGTCTGGTCAGCCTCCCTCAGCTGCCACCGGAGCAGATCTCACCCGTACCTCTCGCCCCTCGATCTCCAGGACCTGCACTGGCCTCTCCCCGAAGACCTTCGAGAGCCCCACGTCGATGCGCCACACCCGCCCCTCGCAGGCCGAGGAGATGCCGTGCTCCTGAAGGGTGTGCCCGACGACCATCCGCCGCGCACCGAGGGCGCCGAGGACCGTCTCGAGCTGGCGGCAGACCTCCGGAGCCACTTCGGGCGTGCCGTAGATTCGCGTCCACAGGGGAGAGGGATTCTCCGAGACGCACTTCGGGACTCCAGGAACGCGCCCCGAGCTCCAGTCGCGGATCTCGCGGTTGATGCGGTCGATTCCGTACCCCAGGTGCTCCCCGTGGAGGCCGCCGTGCACGAAGACGCTTTCGCCGACGATGGCGATGGTGTCGCGGCGCCCCAGCTTGAGGGCGTACTCGCCTCCCGGCAGGAATGCCGCCGCCCGACCTCGCTGCCGCTCCTCGAAGAGCTCGACCCCTGCTGCTTTCAGGGCGAGGCCGGCGAAGGCGCGGAACCCGGCCTCGGTCACGTATTGGAATCGCCCCGCGACATTCATCGTCTCGTGGTTGCCGATGAGCGCGTGAACGGCGCCACCCGCAGCCTGAGCCTCTCGCGCCAACCGCTCGAAGAGATCCAGGATTGCCCGCTCGCCGTCGCCCCGGTCCAGTTGGTCACCGGTCTGGACCACCACCAGATCGCCGCCTATCCACTGGTCCTTCTCGTCGATGGCCCCCGCGAGCCTCAAGGCTTCACGAGTCCTCTCGAGGTCGCCATGGAGATCGCCTATCGCCACCAGGCGCGGCCCGCCCGGATAGCGGGCCTCGACGGCGACGTGCTTGGTGGGCGTCTCCGCCGGGATCGGGGGTGGGCAACGGCAGCCCATCAAGGCCACGACCGCCAACGCGAGGATCGCCGCGCCGCGTCTGGACCCTCGGGCCACGGCCCACTCGGGGCTCGCCGATCTTGAAGCCTGTGCTCGGCTCGCGCCCACGGCCGTCTCCTCAACCTTCCTGGCTGCCTACCGCCCGGCTACTCGCAACGCCTCCGCGTAGATCGCCCCAAGCTTGCGCGCCCGCACCTCGGGTGCGTACTCCTGCACCCTCTCCCGCGCCGCCCGCGCCATGCCCTTGCGGACTTGGGGATCGGTGAGCTGGCCGATGGCCTCGGCCACCGCCTTCTCAGCGAGCCGCACCACGCGACCCTCGACGCCATCACGCACGATCTCGGCCATAGCCCCCTGGTTCCCCACGAGGACCGGGACACCGCAGGCGAGCGCCTCCAGCACCGCGCGGCAGGTGCCGTCATTGCCCTCCGCGAGCCAGACCTTCACGTCCAGGGCACGATAGGCGGCGACCAGCTCCTCACCCGTCCGGTAGCCCCCGAAGACGACGCGTCCCTCGAGCCCGAGCCCCGACACCAGCGCCCGCAGCGCCGGCTCGTGCTCGCCGCGCCCGACCAGGACCAGCTTCGCCTGCGGCTTCTGAAGCGCCACTCGCGCGAAGGCTCTGATGAGGAGCTCGTGCCGCCGATCGGGCTTGAGCCGCGAGACGATTCCGAAGAGCACCTCGCCCTGGCCCACCCCCACAGCGCGCGCATCGAGGAGCCGTCACCCGGGCTGAACCTCCGGGGGTCGACGCGGCCCGCGAGCACGTGCACCACGTCCGAGGTCAGACCGTGGACGTCCTTGAGCTGACGGGCGTACTCCTGGCAAGGGGCGATCACCGCGTCGCTGGCCTTGAACGCCAGCGACCGCAACCAGCCCGAACGTGCCGACCGTGCAGTCTCCGCGGTGCGCACCAGCGCCGGACGGCCCTTCAACCGCTTGAGAGCCACCATCGCGATGGCGTGGTCGTGGGCGAAGCGGCAGTGCACCAGGTCCGCGCTGGTCGCACACCTCCGCAGCCGCGCGATGTCCCGGGCGATCTCGAGAGGCGACGATTTGCGCGAGAGCGCCAGCTGGCTGAGCGCTTCGAAGCCCGCATCCTGGATGGTCTGGGCGTAGTTGCCCGGCCGTTCGGTATCGAGCCCGAAGAGAACCTCGTGGCCCGCCTTGCGCAGCCCCTTGGCATCGTCCAGGCACAGCTCCGCCGGGCCGGTCACCGACGAGGTCGCCAAGAGCATCAGCACGCGCACGCGCGGATCCTCGCAGCCATCGACGAGGGGAGCAACCGCCTCGTTCCCTCAGCGCCCACCGCGCCAGGGTCCGAGCGGCGACTCTCTGAAGGTCTGAGTAGAGCCGCTTGCGTCGTGAGACCCGGTGAAGCCCGCTCAGCGGAGGCCCGAGCACCCGCGACGTGGGCGTCGGGGACCGTGCGCAGCTTCCTGGGGGCGGGCCCGCGACGGCCCCGCCGATGCGGACCACGAGGACCTCCTCATGACCCTTCCCCGGATGAGCCGCGCTCCAGCCCAGGCGTGGCGGGAGCTCCCCCAGGGCTTCCTGGGCTTCTTCGAGCCGCTGCACCGGTCGTTCACGCCCAGGCAGCAGGCGCTGCTGCAATCGCGGCGCGAAGAGCTCGCGTCCTCGCTTCAAGGGCGCAAGCCTGGCTACCTGCCACCCTCCGAGGCCACGCTTGGGAGCTGGCGCATCGCCTTGCCCGCCTGGGCCCAGGATCAGCGCAACCAGATGACCGGCCCGGCCGACGATGCCGAGCTGGTGGTCAAGATGCTCAATTCGGGTGCACCTGGCGTGATGCTCGACCTCGAAGACTCGATGGTCAACAGCTGGGAGCACCTGATGCTGGGGGTGAGGAACATCGTCGCCGCCCTGCACGGCGAGCTCGCCTATCCCGATCGCAAGCGTGGCCAGACGGTGGGCATCAAGCCGAGCACGACGGTCATCTGGAACCGCGTACGCGGGCTGCACCTCTCCCAGGCCGGGCTCTTTCCGGGAGACGAGCTCACCTCCGGCTCCCTGCTCGACCTGTGCCTCATCGCCTTCCAAGTGGACGCGAGCCGGCTGAAGCACCCGCTGTCGATCTACATCCCCAAATCAGAGTCCGCCGAGGAGGCGCTGTGGTGGGCTGACGCTTTCAAGGCGGTGGCGCAGGCCAGGGGATGGAGATCCGATGCCATCAAGGCCATGGCGTTGGTCGAGTCGCACCCGCTCGCCTTCCAGATGGAGGAGTTCCTCTACGGGCTGCGCGACCACCTGCTGGGGCTCAACCTGGGGCGGTGGGACTACATGGCGAGCCTCATCCACTTCGACCTCGATGACCCGAGCTGGGTCCTGCCCGATCGCAACACCATTCCGCACGACGTGCCGTTCTTCCAGAACCTGCGTCACCGCCTGGTCGACGTCTGTCACCGCCGTGGCGCGTTGGCCATCGGGGGAATGACCGCGCTCTATCCCAGCCGCGAGGACCCCGAGCTCAACGCGCGCGCCCTGAAGATCCTGGCGCAGGACAAGAAGAACGAGGCCACCTGCCTCATGGACGGCGCCTGGACGGGACATCCCGACCAGAACGCGATTGCCGTGGCCCAGTTCCCGGAGCCGAACCAGCTCGGGCAGCGCCCCGAAGGCGTCGACCCCAGACCCGACCTGCGGCCGGTCCCCAGAGGAGTGGGCAAGCACACGCTCGCCGGGACGAGAGCCGCGGTGCGCACCGTCATCCGCTACCGCAACGGAGTCCTCAACGGGAGGGGCGCGAGCCTTTTGGATGGCTACATGGAGGACCTCGCGACCGACCGCATCTACCGACTGATGATCGCGCAGCGCATCCGCCACCGGGACCGCATCAAGATCCTCGACGAGGGGGGGGAGCCCGTCACCCACACCCCCGAGCTGGTGCACGGGCTGTTCGACCGGGAGCTGCGCCGGCTCATCGAGGAGCTGCCGCGCGGCGGGGAGGTGGGAGACGAGAGGACGCTCACCCGGGCGCGCGAGCTGAGCGAGGAGATGATCGAGAACGGCTGGTTCGACCCGGTCTGAACCGGCCACGCGGGAGGCGAGGCAACCATGAGCACCTTCAAGACGACTGAGCAGCTGCGCCGGGACTGGGCGACCAATCCCCGGTGGAAGGGCCTGCGGCGCGACTACTCGGCTGAGCGGGTCAGCAAGCTGCGCGGCACCTTGAAGATCGAGCACACCCTCGCCCAGGTCGGCTCCGAGCGGCTCTATCGGCTCCTGCACGAGGAGGCGCCGATCACGGCTCTCGGCGCGCTGACGGGCAACCAGGCCATCGAGCAGGTGCAGGCGGGGCTCAAGGCCGTCTACCTTTCCGGCTGGCAGGGCGCAGGCGATGCGAACACGGCGCTGCAGGTCTACCCGGATCAGTCGCTCTATCCGGTGGACAGCGGGCCGGCGGCGGTGCGGCGCCTCAACGCGGCGCTGCTGCGAGCGGACCAGATCGACCATCTGGAGGGCCGACAGGGTCCCTGGTGGCTGGCGCCGATCGTCGCCGACGCCGAGGCCGGCTTCGGAGGCAACCTCAACACCTTCGAGCTCATCAAGGCCTTCATCGAAGCCGGCGCCGCCGGAGTGCACCTGGAAGACCAGCTCGCCGCCCTGAAGAAGTGCGGCCACATGGGCGGAAAGGTCTTGGTCTCCACGCAGGAGGCCATCGAGAAGCTGGCGGCGGCGCGCCTGGCGGCCGACGTGCTGGACGTGCCGACGGTCCTCATCGCCCGCACCGACGCCGAGGGCGCGAAGCTGTTGCGCGACGACGTCGACGAGCGGGACCGGCCGTTCATCACCTCGCGGGAGCGCACGCACGAGGGCTTCTTCCGCTTCGCCGGAGGCCTGGAGGCAGCGATCGCCCGCGGAGTCGCCTACGCGCCGTATGCGGACCTCGTCTGGTGCGAGACCGCGAAGCCGGACCTCGAGGAGGCAAGACGCTTTGCCGAGGGAGTGCGCGCGGCCTATCCGGACAAACTGCTGGCGTACAACTGCTCGCCGTCCTTCAACTGGTCCCGCGCGCTCGACGCCAGCTCCATCGCCCGCTTCAACCGCGAGCTGGGCGCGATGGGCTACGCCTTCCAGTTCATCACCTTGGCGGGGTTCCACACCCTGAACGCCAGCATGTACGAGCTCGCCCACGGCTTCGCTCGCGAGGGGATGACCGCCTACGTTCGGCTGCAGGAGCACGAATTCCGGATGGCCAAGGAGGTCGGCTACGCCGCGGTCAAGCATCAGCGCTTCGTGGGGGCGGGTTACTTCGACGAGGTGTCGACCGCGCTCTCCGGCGGGGACGACTCGACCACCGCGCTGCGTGGCTCCACCGAGGAGGCCCAGTTCCAGTAGGCCCGTAGGCCCCCCGTAGGCCCGAGCGCCAGCGAGCCGGCAGCGCATGACCCTGGCCTGTATGGAGTGCGGCGGTGAGCGCCAGCGAGCCGGCAACCGCCGCGTGTAGCGCACGCGAGAAGCCCCAACTCGACTGCATCCCTGTCCCGGAGCGACCGGATGACGGCCGGTCGGGCTCCTCGCGCGTTCTTGCACCTGACAGGTGCCGGACTCGCTAGCGCTCGCCGTCCCACTCCACGCCCGCCGGGAATCTGCGCTGCCGGCTCGCTAGCGCTCGGGCCTACGGACTCGGACACACGATTTGGCTCCCCGGAATGGGCAATGAACCGAAGACTGGAAATGCCCGGGAAGGGGGTCGCCAGGCGGCGCGCGGGTGCCAATGATGTCCCGCCCGTGAAGGCAGTTTCGGGGGGGCGGCGGCCAACGACGGGGCGCTCGGAGGGGGCGCGCATGCGATTCTTGATGGGGCCATGGGCGGTCGGCCTGGTGGCGGCGGGCCTGGTCCTCCCTGCACCGCTGCGAGGCGAGGAGGCGACCGTCCCCGTGGCCGTCCAGATGGACCTGCTTGCGAAGCTGATCGTCTATGACCGCAACCTGGCGAACCGCGGGGGAGACCAGGTGGTGACCCTGATCCTCGTCAAGAGCGGGCATGACGAATCGGCGCGGGCGGGCGCGCAGGCGCTGCGGACCTTGGGCCAGAAGGACGAGATCGCCCTCCGCCGGCACGCTGAGGAGCTGGTCACCTTCGTCGATGCCGCCACGCTGGCGCAGTCCTGCCGCACGCTGCGCGCATCAGTGGTGTACGTCACTCCCGGCTTCAGCGACGCGGAGCTCTCTGCGATCGGCAGGAGCCTCACCGGAATCAGCGTCATCAGCGCGGGCGCGGTGGCGAGCTCGGCGCGGAAAGGCTTGGTCCTCTCGTTCGACCTGGTCAGCGGAAAACCGAAGCTCCTCATCGCGCTCGGCCAGGCCGAGAAGCAGCAGGTCTCGCTGAGCGCCAATGTCCTCCGGCTCATGCAGGTGCTCCCATGATGCGCGCCCTCCTGCCGCTGTTGCTGATGGCGGGGATGACCGCCCTCGCCCCGCCGCCCGCGCGGGCCGAGGACACCGGCGACCTCGAGGGGTTGCTCGACGAGGCGATCGTCTCGTCCGCGTCGCTCACCGCGGAGCCGGCCAGCCTGGCGCCGGGAACGAGCGTGAGCCTGAGCGCCGACGAGCTGCGCCGCTACGGCATCAACACGCTCGACGAGGCGCTCAATTACCTCGCCCTGGGGATGGTCACCGAGGCCCAGCTCGGGACGGCGGAGGTGGGCTCGAGGGGCGTCCTGCTCAGCCGCGACTACGGCAACCACGTCCTGGTGCTGCTCGACGGCCACGCCCTCAATGAGCCGTGGAACGGAACCGCCTACTACGAGCGCGGGGTCGGCGTGCCCTTCGAGATGATCGATCGCATCGAGGTGGTGCTCGGGCCGGGCTCGGTGCTCTACGGCTCCAACGCCATGCTGGGCGTCATCCACGTCATCACCAAGGCGGCCAAGGACCACGCCGGTGTGCATGGGGTCGTCGAGGGCAGCTGGCCCCTGGCCGGGCGCGCCGGGGTGGGGGTGGGCCACACCTTCCAGCTGGCGGGCCTCGACGGCGAGGTGACCGCCCAGCTCGAGGTCTTCCGCTCTCAGGGGCCCTCGCTGACCTTCGGGCCCCAGTACTACGGGACCGACTCGGTCACCGGGGAGCCCAAGCAGTTCTCGTCCGAGGGGCCGGGCACGGGGATCTGGGGAGGCGAGGCCTCGCGCAGCCTCCAGCTGCAGGTCCCCGTGCTCTACGGACGAGTCCGGCTCGGCGCCTTCGAGCTCGGCCTGCGGATGGCCGAGTTCCGCCACTGGACTCCCTACCTGTACGGCAACTTCGACGACCCCAGCGGCTACGAGCGCGACCGTTGGCTCTCGCTGGACGCGCGCTGGTCGCACCGGCTCTCCGCTGCCACCTCGCTCGCGCTGCGCGCCTACGGGGACCTCTACACCTACGAGGAGCGGGCGGGGCAGGCGGCGGCCGAGGACTGCCTGGAGGGACAGCTCAAGGGCTGTACCTACGAGCTCTTTGGCGGGTCGCGCTGGGCCGGCCTCGAGGCCACCACCAGCGTGGACTGGTTCAAGGACGATCGGCTGGTCACGCTGGTCGGGGCCGACGGGCGGGTGCGCCACGTCGCCTCCGACGACGGCTACCGGGACTCGGCCCAGCCCGAATACGTCGGGGGGACGCACGAGTACAGCCACATCGATGGGATCCTCGGGATCTATCTCTCGCAGATCGTCCGGCCATTCTCCTGGCTCGCGCTCAACGCCGGCGCCCGCCTCGACTTCGACGCGGGCTTCGGGGCCCACCCCTCGCCGCGAGCGGCGTTCACCGCGGGCCCCTGGGACGGCGGCGTGCTCAAGGTCGTCTACGCCGAGGCCTTCCGCGCCCCCTCGGCCTATGAGCTGTACTACTCCGACACCCTGAGCCAGGTTCCAGCCCAGTCTCTGAGGCCCGAGACGGTGCGGTCCATCGAGGCCTCGGTCGAGCAGCGCGTCGGGGCCCAGCGCCTGATGGCGGGCGCGTTCGGCTCGTGGTGGAAGGACCTCATCTTCACCGAGTACCTCACCGAGGACGAGAAGGCAGAAGCGTCGAGCCGGGGAGAGCTCGTCTCCAGCAGCTCCGCGGTCATCCAGTACCGCAACGTCGCGCAGGTGCGCAGCCTGGGGGTCAACGCGGCCCTCGAAGGCTCGCTGCTGGCCCGCCGGCTGCGCTACGGCGCCTCGCTCACCTGGGCACGGGCCCGCCAGCTCCTCCCCGACGGCACGGAGGCCGAGCTTCCCGCCGCCGCATCCTGGTTCGGCAACGCCCGCATCTCCTATGACCAGGGCGAGCCCTGGCCGGTGCTGGCCCTGGCCGTCCGCTACGCCTCGTCCCGGCCCGCGATGGACTCCTCCTTCGATCCCCCGCCCCGCGCTCCCGCCCAGGTCCAGATGCGGGCCACGCTCTCGGGGAGCCTGCCCCGCCTCTCGGCAGGCCTCTCCTACCGCATCTGGGCCGACTACGCGCTCGCCGATCGGGGCCCGTACGCGGTCGGGCCCCTGCGCGAGCCGGGGCCCGGATACAGCGCGCAGGAGCTGGTCCCCCTGCCCAGGTTCCAGGTGGGCATGGGACTTCGCTACGATCTGTAGGCCCGCGCGGGAAGGAGCCATGGAAAAGCCCAAGATCCTCATCGTGGACGACAGCCCGGTGGTGCTGGAGGGCTCGGCCATGGTGCTCGAGGAGGCCGGGTTCGAGGTCCTCACTCTCGAGAACCCCCTCAGCGTCGCCCACCTCGTGCGCAAGGAGAAGCCGGGGCTGCTCCTGATCGACATCAACATGCCCACGGTGAATGGGGCGACGGTCGTCAAGATCCTCGGCCAGCAGGAGGCGGTCCATCGCACGAAGGTCGCCCTCTACTCCGACCTGCCCGAGGCCAGGCTGCGGACCATCGCCGCGCAGTGCGGAGCCGACGGCTTCATCCAGAAGACGATGGACGGGGCCGGGCTCGCCGACCAGGTCCGCCGCCTCCTCCAGAGCTAGCCACTCCCATGCCCTCCTTCCCCACCTGCGCGCCGCCCCAGCCCCCTCATCCGCGGCCGGACCCGACTGCCGCCCGCCACCTGCTGGCGTGCCGCGTCGGCGAGACCTCGCTCGCCTTTCCGGCAGAGCAGGTGGAAGAGATCCTCGAGGACCGGCCCGCCGCGCGGGTCCCTCACGCGCCCGAGCACATAGGGGGAATCGTCTCCTGGGGCGAGGGTTCGCTGGCGGTCGTCGACCTCGCGCGGTTCCTGCATCTGGGCGCCCCCTCGTCACCGGGAGACGACACCCAGGCGCGCGCGCGCATCGTCGTGGTCACCGCGGGCGGTCTGCAGGCAGGACTGCGCTGCGCCAAGGTGCTGGGAATCGTGGACGCAAGCCGGGTGCTCCAGGTTCGCCCCGATACCCTGCAGGGGGAGCGCCTCGCGCCCTTCCTCCGCTCGGAGGTCTCCGGGCCCGACGGGGCGATCGGGGTCCTGGACGTGGCGGCGCTGCTCGAGTCCCTCCGGGTGCGGTCGTGAAGAGCGAAGCCGAGGTGGCCCTGGCCTGCAGCCGGGTCGGGGAGTTCGACCTGGCCGTCGGAGCCGAGCGGGTCGTCCTGGTCGCCTCCTGGGAGCAGGTCGTGCGTCAGGAGCGGGCAAGCACCCTCGACCTCGCGGCGCTCCTGGGGGCCGCCCTCCCGTCCACGGACCGGCGCGCGCTGGGCCTTTCGGGCCCCACCAGCGACCTGTGGCTCGGAATGGGCCCGCACGTCCGCGTCCGGCGCGTGCCCCTGCGCTGCCTGGCCCCGCTCCCGGCGCTGCTGACCGGCGCCGGACTGCGGTTCGCCTGCACCCGGGTGCTGGTCGACGAGGAGGGGCTGTGCTTCGTCCTCGACGCCGGCGCGCTGGTCGAGCTGTCGCGGGCGCAGCACCACGACTCCAGGGGAGGCCGTCCATGAGCCAGGGAATGCGGGTCGAGAACAAGGTCTTCGCCGCCACCCTCACGACCGTGGTGCTCACCGTGGTCTTCCAGTGCGTCTTCTTCCCCTGGCGGCAGCTCGAATTGCTCAGCGAGGCCGTGGAGGGCAAGACCTCGCTGCTGGGTCGGGTCCTGGCGTTGGAGATCGCGCCGGGGCTCCAGTTCAAGGACAACGAGGCCATCCTCGACTCCCTCAAGGCGGCCGTGATCGAGGACGTGGTCTGGGCGGCAGCCCTCTCGGCCGACGGGACGGTCATCACCGCTCACGGGCCGGAGCCGGTCGAGGCCGCCCTGCGGCCCGCCTTCAGCTCCACACCCCGCACCCTGGACCTGGGAGACTCGATCTGGGCGACATGGCCGGTCACGACCAAGGGCGGCGGCGACGGGCTGGAGGCGACCCTCGGGCTGCGCGTGTCCAAGCGGGCCATCCAGGGCCAGCACGACGCGGTGCTGCGGACCGCCTTCCTGGTGGGGCTGCTCTTCGTCGCCCTCGGAGCCATCGTGGCCTGGCTCGCCCGGCGCTCGCTGACCCGGGTGCTCGCCAGCCAGAAGGAGCTGGTGCAGCAGATCAACCACACCGCGGTGCAGCTCAACGCCGCAGCTGGGGACTTCCTCGCCGGGGCCCGCCAACAGGAGCGGGGAGCCTCGGAGCAGTCGAGCGCCGTCGAGGAGACCCGGCGCACCATGACCTCGCTGCTCGAGTCGGGTCGAGTGATCGCTCAGACCGCCCACAGCGTGCTCGAGCACGCCGAGCACACCCAGGAGAACAGCCAGGTCGTGGCCGACCGCATCGCCGCGCTGTCGGCCCACAGCCGCCGCATCACCGAGATCTCCGAGGTGATCAAGGAGATCGCCAACAAGTCCGACCTCCTGGCGCTCAACGCGGCGCTCGAGGGCACCAAGGCGGGTGAAGCGGGCCGGGGCTTCTCGCTGGTCGCCACGCAGATGCAGAAGCTCGCCGAGAACGTGATGGGCTCGGTGCGCGACATCAAGGATCTGGCCGCGACGATCACGGCGGCGACCCAGGCCTCGGTGCTGGCCACCGAGGAGAGCACCAAGCTCGCCACCGACACCACCCTGTCTGCCCGGCAGATCGCCCAGGTCATCCAGCAGCAGCAGAGCGGCACCGAGCAGGTGACCCTGGCCATGAACGAGGTCTCGAAGATCGCCCAGGAGACGACCGACGCCAGCGCCCAGAACGTCCGTTCGAGCCAGGGCCTCATCGGCCTGTCGGAGACGCTGCAGACCCTGGTCGCGCGCATCGCCGAGGGCAGCGCCGAGCTCGCCTCGCAAGAGACCCGACCAGAGGTCCAGCCGAGGTGAGCGGGGCCGGCACGAGGGACCGCCGACAGGCGCTCATCGCCCGCTTCCGGCAGGGGGCCCGGGAGCAGCTCGCGCGACTTGACCGGGCCTTTGTCGAGCTGGAGGCGAAGCGCGGCGACGCCTCGCTGGCCGAGGAGCTGCTGCGCACCATCCACACGCTCAAGGGCGACTCGAAGGTCGTCGGCTTCGCGCAGGTCAACCGGGTCGCCCACCGCACCGAGGACCTGCTCCTGTGGGCCCGGGAGCGCCAGTTCGCGGTCCCGGCCGAGGCCGCAGACACCGTCCTCGCGGCCTTCGATCTGCTGCGCGCGCTCGTCGCCGCCGAGGCGGCGGACGCGAGCCAGGCCTCGAAGATCGAGTCCTTCGAGGCGCAAGCGGGCCGATGGCTCGAAGGTGGCCTGGGCCTCCCCTCATCCACCCCGGCTGTAGCCTCGGCCCAGGCGACCTCCCCGGCCCCCGCGACGGCCGAGGTTCAGACCGCGCAGCCTCCCGCCCAACCGGCCGGCCCGGCCCGCCCCGCCAGAAGCCTGCCCGAGCGTGAGGCCGATGCCAGCTATGTCCGCGTCTCGACCGAGCAGCTGTCGGCCCTGACCTCGCTCAGCGGATCGCTGCGGGTCCGCCACGAGCAGCTGGAGGAGCGACTCGCTGGTGTCGAGAGCCTCTGCCGGCAGTTGGAGCGATCGTTTGCGGGCGAGGAGGGGGGAGACCCGCTGCGCGAGCTGAGGAGGGAAGCGTCCTCCCTGCACGCCCAGGCCTTCGAGAGCCGAGTCCAGATCTTCGCCCTGCAGGAGGAGGTGCGACAGCTGCGGCTGCGGCACGTGGGAGACCTCTTCGAGCGGTTCGCGCGCGCGGTCCGGGCCCTGGCGCGTGAGCGAGACCGCTCGGTGCGTCTGGAGATCCAGGGCGGAGAGCTCACGGTCGACAAGCAGGTCCTCGATGCGCTCGACCAGGTCCTCGTGCACCTGGTGCGCAACGCCGTCGATCACGGCCTCGAGCCAGCCGAGGAGCGACTGCGCGCCGGAAAGCCCGAGCAGGGTCTGCTGAGGCTCACGGCGCGGCCCGCGGGGGGGCGCATCGAGATCCGCGTGGAGGATGACGGGCGTGGGCTGGACGTGGCGCGCATCCGCGAGATCGCCGTGCGCCGCGGAGCGATCCTCGCGCCGGAAGGGGGCGAGTCGGAGGAGGAGCTCGCGCGCCGAATCTTCGAGCCTGGCTTCTCGACGCGTGAGGTGGCCGACGACGTCTCCGGGCGCGGGATAGGCCTGGACGTCGTCAAGCAGGTCGTCGAGAAGCTCGGCGGCTCGGTGAGCGTGAGCTCGAAGGCCGGCCAGGGAACGTGCTTCGCCCTGACCGTGCCGATCTCGGTGGCCCTGACACACGTCCTGCTCGTCGAGGCGGGCTCGGACCTCTACGCGCTCCCCGCCCTGTCGGTGCGTCAGGCGCTGAGAGTCCCCGCCTCTGCGCCGCGGCCCTCTGGCGAGGGGCAGGCCGTCCAAGTCGGAGAGGCCGCGGTGGCGCTGCGCGACCTCGCCGAGCTGCTGGGCGGCTGCGCGAGCCGCCCTCCAGCCGCCTCGGGCGAGCCCTTCGACGTCGCGGTGCTTGAGAGCGGCCCCCGGACCCTGGCGCTCCGGGTCGATCGCCTCCTGGGGCAGCGCGCGGTGGTCGTCGCCGCGCTCGACCCCTTCCTCTCCGGGGCGCGGTTGGTCTCCGGCAGCGCCGAGATCGAGGGCGGACGGCGCGTCTTGCAGCTGGCAATCCCCGCGCTGTTCGAGGCGGCAAGCCGCAATCTGACCGGTCCCCGCTCCGAGGGCCCGGCTCGCAAGAAGCGGGTGCTCATCGTGGACGACTCGCCCATCGTGCGCGAGACCCTCGCCCCGGTGCTCGAGCGGCTGGGCTTCGAGCAGGAGCAGGCCAGAGACGGCCAAGAGGGCTTCTCCCGGGCCTGCCAGCGCCGGCCCGACCTCGTCCTCACCGACGTGGAGATGCCGGTCCTGGACGGCATCGCGCTCACCCGCCGCATCCGCGAGGCCAGCCACCTCGACGGCTTGCCGGTGGTCGTCCTCTCCACGCGCGGTGCCGACGAGGACCGGCGGCGGGCGATGGAGGCGGGCGCCGACGCCTATCTGGTCAAGTCCACCTTCGACGAGGGCGAGCTGGGCCGCACCCTGCGCTCGTTGCTGCCGGAGTAGCCGCGATGGGCCCCATGCCGCCGTCGCCGCCCTTGCGGATCGTCATCGTCGACGACTCTCCCCTGGTGATCGAGGCGCTGAGGGACGCGCTCGAGGAAGGGGGCGAGATGAGGGTCGTGGGCTGGGCCTGCGACGGCCGCGAGGCGGTCGAGCGGGTGGAGCGGGCCCGACCCGATCTGGTGACGATGGACCTCGCGATGCCGCTCATGGGCGGGCTGGAGGCGGTGGAGCGGATCATGGCGCGCACCCCGACGCGCATCGTCATCCTGACCGGCGGGCCCTGCGCCAAGGGGAGCGAGCTGGTGGTCGAAGCGCTCGCGCGAGGGGCCCTGGAGGTCATCCCCAAGGGCCCGCTCTCCCCGGGCACGCCGGCACGAGAGGCGCTGCGCGCGCGTATCAAGCTGCTCGCTACGGTTCCATTGCTGGCCTCATGGCGAGCGGTCCGGCGGCCCGTGGACTCCATCCGGACCGGGGCCCCGCCCACTGGAGATCCCGCGGGTCTGTTGGGCTTGGTCGCCTCCACCGGAGGTCCGGCTCTGCTGGGGCAGATCCTGGCCGCGCTCCCGTCCCGGCTGCCCGCGGCGCTGCTGATCGTCCAGCACATCGCCGACGGCTTCGCTGGCAGCCTGGTGGCATGGCTCTCGCGTATTTCCTCGATCCCGGTGGTGCTGGCCACGCAGGGAGAGCGCCCGCGGCCTGGGGTGGCCTATCTGGCCCCAACCGGTGCGCACCTCAAGGTGGGACGGGGGGGCCTGAGCCTGACCGTGGATTCCCAGACCCCGGCCCGCGACGGGCACCGGCCGTCGGGGACGCTGCTGCTCCAGTCGATCGCCGACCAGTGCGGCCCGCGTGGCGGGGGGCTCGTGTTGACCGGAATGGGGCGCGACGGCCGCGACGGGCTGCTTCAGCTGCGGCGCGCGGGAGGGTGGACCGCGGCCCAGGACCCGGCGAGCTGCGTGGTCGACGGCATGCCACGCGCCGCCCGGGAGGCCGAGGCAGCCGCACAGGTGCTCACCCCGGCGCAGATGGCCGAGGCGCTGTGCCGGGTCGCCCATGGCTGGATGGCGCGCGGCTGAGCGGGCGGTCCCGAGCTTGAAGCCCTCAGCAGCCGACGGCCCGGCCGGCCTCGAAAGCGGGCGTCGCTAGTCCGTTCGAACGCACCGGTGCCCCTGCTTGGACAGCATGCGCACCTGCCAGCCCCGTTCGAACGGACCGGTCGCCCGACATGCCATCGCCCCGACATGCCATCGCCCCGACAGCCCGTAGGCCCGAGCGCTAGCGAGCCGGCAGCGCACAGCCCCGGCCGGCATGGAGTGCGGCGGTGAGCGCCAGCGAACCGGCAACCGCCGCGTGTGGCATGCGCGAGAAGCCCCCATTCGACTGCATCTCTATGGCCCGGTGCACAGGATGACGACCGGTCGGGCTCCTCGTTCTTGCACCTGGCAGGTGCCGGACTCGCTGGCGCTCGCCGTCCCACCCCACGCCCGCCGGGGATCTCCGCTGCCGGCTCGCTGGCGCTCGGGCCTATCTTGTGCCCGGGCCTATTCCGGGGGCGATCCCGGCAAATTCCTACGATAGAGGCCTGTGTCCTGACCTCGGGGAGTCAGTTCACGCAGCCGCCGACGGCGTAGGGGAGGCAAACCAGGAACTGCCCCACTCCAGATGGACAGCAGTTGCCATAGCTCGGCTCCACGCAGTCCGCGCGCGAGTGGCACAGGCGCATGACGCCAGAGGATGGACACTGCGACTGGAACAGGCTGGTGCAGGTGCTGGAGCAGGTGATGGTCGCGGACTCGACCGGGCAGTTGGGCATGTAGCCCGCCCCCAAGCTGTACGTGTTGCAGCAGAGCTCAGCGTTGCCACAGTCCTCGGGGCCATCGCAGGACGCGGAGCCTGTGGTGCCGCTGCAGGAGGAAGCGCAGTTGAAGGACAGCGTGCCGGCCGTGTTCTGCAGGCAGCACTGGTCGCCGCCGCTGCAGACCGAGCTGCCGCACTCGATCTCCCCAATGGCAGGCCCGGCATCGGCTTCCACGGCCCCAGTGTCGGGGGTGGAGGCATCGGGACCCGGCTCGGTGGCCGCGTCAAGATCGCTGGCCGTTGCGTCTGGGAGCCCACCCGCGTCCACCTCAGCCTGTGCCGCGTCCAGCTCCGACTGTGCCGCGTCCGCTTCAGATTGCGCCGCGTCCATCTCAGATTGCGCCGCGTCCATCTCAGATTGCGCCGCGTCCGCCTCGGATTGCGCCGCGTCCGAGTCACCCGATGCCGCGTCAGAAACAGGCAGGGCCGCGTCGTCTCCAGCAGCCGCGCTCGCGTCCGCGGCGGACCCGGCATCGCGCCTCGCGCCGGCGTCCGAGCTCTTGCCTATCGAGGCGTCCGCTTCCAAGTCCGGGTCCGGGGAGCAGGAGAAGGCGACGGAGACGAGGAAGCAGAGGCCAAGAACGATGCGCGCTGACATGAGAGCGATCCCTGGGAAGGCGGTTGAAGAGCGTGCACTTTGCCTGAGGCCGCGCCGAGAGTGCAACGTCCGGCTGGAGAGGATGTCTATCGCTCGCTGGAGCGTGCCTGTTTCGGGAAGGTCAGCACGAAGACCGCTCCGCGCCCCTTCCGATTCTCTACGGCAATACCGCCCCCATGCGCCTCCATGATCCGCTTGCACAGGCTCAGGCCCAGCCCGTAGCCGCCGGTCTTGCGCGACCTCGAGCGATCCACCCGGAAGAACGGCTCGAAGAGGTTGGGACGGTCCTGGGGCGGGATGCCGGGACCGTCGTCC
>JACRCT010000096.1 GCA_016218885.1 Deltaproteobacteria bacterium
GACTCGGGCCGCCTCTCGCTCCATCTTGCCGACGTACTGGGCGAGCTCGGTGTTGTGCGGGTCGAGCTGGTAGCCGGCATAGACGCTCTCGAAGGCCAGATCGAAGTGCTCCTTCTGCAATTCGTCCCTTGCCTGCTCGTGGTACTTCCTGGCCAGCTGGATCCTGATCTCCTTCACGAGTGAGCTCTGGAGGCCGGACGGAAGGAGCTGCGCGTCCGCGACGAAGGCATCCTTGCTCACCTCGTGCGCCTCGGCGACCTTGTTGATCTGCAGATAGCCCTGAGCGGTGGCCCAACGCCCCTCGATGATGTCGAGGTTGCGGACGAGCTCGTTGAACGCGTCCCTCTCCTTGGGCGGAGCCTGGGAGCGCATACGCTTGAGCTCATCGGAGGCCTGCTTTGCGCGCCCGATGTTGAAGTACCCCAGCATCACCTTGGCGACCTTGGGGTTCTCGTAGCGTGAGCGGATGGCCGACTCGGCTTCCACGGTGCTGGTCGTGGTGATGGTCACGGTCCTCTGGAACTTGGCGTACTCGGGCGGACAGCGAAAGTCGCTCTTGCGGCCCATGTTGCGCAGGGCGTTGTTGTTGAGCGACTGCGCCTCGGGGTCGACCCCCTCCTGACGGTTGCAGGTCAGCTCGAGGGCACGCACGCAGTAGGGCAACCCGGCCTCGAACATGCCGCTGCTGACGAAGCTCTTGCACTCTGCGCGGTTGCGCTTGAGCAGGATGCTCGTCGCCTCGTCGAACTTCTGCTTGGCGCGCGGAAAGACGCTCGACTCCTTATCGATCTCCACGAGCTTCTTGAGCGCGCCCTCCTCCTGGGTGGTGCTCACGAGCAGCTTGGCGTCATCGAGCTTCTTCTCCGCGTCCATCTCCCGCTTGGCGAGCTTGAGGCGCTTCCCGGCGCCCAGCGTGGGGTCGAGCTCGTGGGCCCGACCACAGACCTCCACGCCCTTGGCCCAGTTGAGCTCGTCCGACTCGGGGTCGGTGAGGGACATGCACTGCCCCATCAGACGGCTCGGGTTCTCGGGGGCCGCCACGACCGGAACATCGGTGATCCGCTCCTTCTTCTTGCCTCCGCCGCCGACGGCGGCGAGCACCGCCAGCAGGAGCAGCAACGCCGCCGCACCGCCGCCGATGAGGAAGAGCTTCTTCCTGCCCGCCTCCAGCCCCTTGCCCTTGGCTCCTACGGGGCCGGAGAAGGAGAGCTCCACCACGCCGAAACGCACCACGTCGCTCGGCTGCAGCGGCGCTTCGCTCACCCGATCGCCGTTGAGGAACGTGCCGTTGGCGCTGCCCAGGTCGCGCACCGAGAAGCGCGGGCCGATCTTGACGATCTCCGCATGGCGCCGGCTCACGGAGTCGTCGTCGAGCAGGATGTCGGCGGGGGGCACCCGGCCGACCATCACCTTGGGCTTGTCCAGACCGAAGGTCTGCCCCGCGAAGGGCCCCGCCATGCCGCGAAGCACCGGTCGGCCGTCGTCGCGAGCCACCAGGGAAGCGCGGGGCTTGGGGCGGGCACGCGGGGAGGCCTCGCTGGTGGCCATCATTCGAGTGGCACGCTTGCCCCCACCCTCGGAGCGGGCAATGGCCCCGTCGCGAGCGCTGGGGCGCGCCGGACGGCCCCCGCTGCCCGCCGCCGGCCGCTGCGAAGAAGCGCGCCCCGAGGCGAGGCGAACCTTGCAACCGCCCACGACGACCTCGACGCCCTCCGGGACCTCGGTGGCCTCGCCGATGCGCTGTCCATCGACCAGCACGCCATTGGCGCTGCCCAGGTCCTCCACCCAGATGGTGCCCTGGTCGTCGGCGTAGAAGCGGCAGTGCCGCCGAGAGACTCCCTGGTCCGTGAGCACGACGTCGTTGGAGGCGTCGCGCCCCACCGCGAGCTCGCCGGCGAGATCCTTCCTCTGCTCCTTACCGTCTGCGCCGCGAAAGATCAGGGTTGGCATCGGTCCTCGGACGCCTCCATGCATGCGATGAGAGAGGGGGCGGCTGCTACTCCTCGCGGAAGATGTTCATGTTCACGGGAATGCCGCGCCGCTGGAGCTCGTCGTAGAACTTGGGGACGAAGCCCGTGGCCACGTAGCGACCCCTCACCCTGTTGTTCTCGTCGAATCCCTCCTGCCGGAACTCGAAGATGTTCTGCATGGTGACCACGTCCACCTCCATCCCGGAGATCTCGGTGATGTAAGAGACCTTTCGGCTGCCGTCGGAGAAGCGGGTCTGCTGGACGACGATGTTCACGGCGCTGGCGATCTGGTCGCGGATGGCCTTCAGCGGTAGCTCCATGCCGGCCATCATCACCATCGTCTCCATTCGAGCGATGGCGTCGCGCGGGGTGTTGGCGTGCAAGGTGGTGAGCGAGCCGTCGTGGCCGGTGTTCATGGCCTGCAGCATGTCCAGCGTCTCGCCGGAGCGGCATTCGCCGACCACGATGCGGTCGGGGCGCATGCGCAAGCAGTTCTTGACCAGATCCCGGATGGTGATCTGTCCCTTGCCTTCCAGGTTCGGCGGTCGGGCCTCGAGCTGCACCCAGTGCTCCTGGCACAGCTGCAGCTCGGCAGCGTCCTCGACGGTGACGATGCGCTCGTCTTCGGGGATGAAGTTGGAGACGATGTTCAGGGTGGTGGTCTTGCCTGACCCGGTGCCCCCGGAGATGACGATGTTCTTGCGCGCCTTGACGCACATCTC
>JACRCT010000936.1 GCA_016218885.1 Deltaproteobacteria bacterium
CGAAGCAATGCGCTCTTGCCTGCGACCGGCATCTCGTCCTCCTCCACCTGGTTGTCGAGGTTTCACCGGAGCGTCCGAGGATTCAACAGGTCCTGACCCGCTCGGCCTACTTGAGCGAGGGACGCTGCAGCGCCCGTGCCGCGTGCCGGCAACTTGCGGTGCTTCAGGGGCTAGGAGGCTAGAGCTGCGACGACATAGCAGTCACCGGCTCGAGGCAGGCTGCGGTGCTGAAGGTCGCCGAATGCCGTCCGAGAAATGGGGCCTAGAAACGATTCGGGTCCTAGCGCCGCCAGGACCCGAACCTTGCTCCAACCCTCTGATACTCGGAGGAAGCCATACAGAAGTCTGGAACGTCTACTGGGGCACTAGGAGTCGAACCTAGATAAGAGGATTCAAAGTCCTCTGTCCTGCCTTTGGACGATGCCCCAATGAGTTGCGCAAGGGGTGGATCTACTCAAGGTCCGAGGCGCTGTCGAGCCCTGGCTCGACCGACCGCCTCGAACCCTCGCACTCTGCTCCGTCCTCCTAGATGTCCAGGTTCTGCACCTCGAGCGCGTTCTTCTCGATGAACTCGCGCCGCGGCTCGACCTGGTCGCCCATGAGCACGGTGAAGATCTCGTCGGCCTCCACGGTGTCGTCGACCTTGACCTTGAGCAGGGTGCGGGTCGCCGGGCACATCGTGGTCTCCCACAGCTGCTCGGGGTTCATCTCGCCCAGACCCTTGTAGCGCTGGATGCTCTGGCCCTTGGAGGCCTCCTTCTTCACCAGGTCGAGCAGGTCCTGCACGCTGCCACAGGCCTGCGCGCCGCCGGAGGTGACCACGCGATGGGGCGCCGAGCCGAGCTCGCGGAAGGCGATGCCCAACGCGCGCAGCTCGACGAACTCCGCGCTGCGCAGGAAGGAGTGGTCGATGACCGTCTCGCGCTGAGCGCCGTTCACGTCGGTCTTGAAGACCAGCATCTTGCCGCCGTGCTCGAGATCGGGCTTGCGGAACATGGTCTCGAAGGCCCGGGCGATCTCCGGGGTGTGCTTCTCGACGTGGTTGGCGGCCCGGGTCAGCTCCGCGGTCAGCGCGTCGAGGTCGTTGAGCTTGTCGACGTCGATGTCGCTGGCCTGCACCAGGGCGTCCACGATGCGCACGTCGCGCCGGCGCGCCAGCCGATCGAGCAGGGCGCGGTACTTGACGACCTTGTCGAGCAGCTCGCGCAGCCGCTTGCCCTCGAAGGCGGGCTTCTCCGGGATCTCGATCTTGCAGAGCGAGGTCCCGATCTCCAGCAGGTAGTCGACCAGGGCCGCCTCGTCCTTGAGGTAGCTCTCCTTCTTGGCCCGGGTGACCTTGTAGAGCGGCGGCTGGGCGATGTAGACGTAGCCGCGCTCCACCAGCTCGGGCATCTGCCGATAGAAGAAGGTCAGGAGCAGGGTGCGGATGTGGCTGCCGTCGACGTCGGCGTCGGTCATGAGGATGATGCGGTGGTAGCGCGCCTTGTCGGGGCTGTAGCCGTCGTCCTGCGCGGCGTCACCCTCGCCGTTCTCCCCCCCGCGCAGCGAGCGGATGCCGGTGCCCAGCGCGGTGATGAGGGTGGCGATCGCGTCGGAGGAGAGCATCTTGTCGTAGCGAGCCTTCTCCACGTTCAGGATCTTGCCGCGCAAGGGCAGGATGGCCTGGAACTTCCGGTCCCGGCCCTGCTTGGCGCTGCCGCCTGCGGAGTCGCCCTCGACGATGTAGAGCTCGCAGCGCGAGGGGTCACGCTCCTGGCAGTCGGCGAGCTTGCCGGGCAGTGAAGCCGAGTCGAGGGCGCCCTTGCGCCGCACCGTCTCACGGGCCTTGCGCGCGGCGATGCGCGCCCGCGCCGCGTCGCCGACCTTGGCGCAGATCTTCTTGGCGATGGCCGGGCTCTCCTCGAGGAAGGCGCTCAGCTTCTCGGAGACGATGGTCTCCACCACGCCCTTGACCTCGGGGTTGATGAGCTTGTGCTTGGGCTGGGAGTCGAAGGCGGGGTTGGGCAGCTTGACGGAGATGACCGCCACCAGACCCTCGCGGGCGTCGTCGCCGGAGGGCGACTCCTTGAGGTCCTTCCAGAGGTTGTTCTTCTGCGCGTAGCCGTTGACGGTGCGGGTGAGCGCGGCCTTGAAGCCGGCCAGGTGCATCCCGCCCTCGTCGTTGTACACGTTGTTGCCGAAGCAGAAGACCATGTCGTCGTAGCTGTCGTTGTACTGGATGGCCACCTCGACCTGGATCTTGTCCTGCTCCGCCGAGAAGTAGATGGGCTTGTCGTTGAAGACGAGCTTGTTCTTGTTGAGGTGCTCGACGAACTCGCGGATGCCGCCCTCGTACTTGAACTCGTGGCTCTTGCCGGTGCGCTCGTCGGCGACGGAGATCTTCAAGCCGGCGTTGAGGAAGGCCAGCTGGCGCAGGCGCTGGCTGAGGACCTCGAAGTTGTACTGGCGCTGCTCGCCGAAGATCTGGGGGTCGGGCTTGAAGCGCACCGTGGTGCCGCGCTTCTCGGTGTCACCGGTGATCTTCAGCTCGGTCTTGGGGACGCCGCGCTCGTAGTGCTGGAAGTAGGCCTTGCCACCGCGGAAGATCTCCAGGTCCAGCCACTCCGAGAGGGCGTTGACGCAGGAGACGCCCACCCCGTGCAGGCCGGCGGAGACCGCGTAGCTGTTGTTGTCGAACTTGCCTCCGGCGTGCAGCACCGTGAGCACCACCTCGGGCGTCGGGCGCTTCTCGGTGGGGTGCATCTCGGTGGGGATGCCGCGGCCGTCGTCGACCACGCTGACGGAGTTGTCGATGTGGATGACGACCTGGACGTTCTTGCAGTGCCCGGCGAGCGCCTCGTCGACCGAGTTGTCCACGACCTCCCAGACGAGCTGGTGCAGGCCCGTGTCGTCGGGCGGGCCGATGTACATGCCGGGCCGTTTGCGCACGGCCTCCAAGCCCTCGAGGACGGTGATCGAGGCAGCGTTGTACTCGTGCTGGTCGCCCGGGGGCGTGGTCTCTTTCGCAATCTCCAAAGGGCTCTCCTTGACGAGCACAGCGGGCTACACGGCCGCCTCGCCAGCGTCCCGGGGCCTGCCTCTCGCGACGGGCCCATCAAAGGCGGGTGACACTACCACGACGACGGTCCTTCCTCAACCGCTAAGGAACCATCCAAGCGCTCAATTTTATTCCGCCTTTTGGCGCCGAAACTCCCCCCTTCGGGGCCGCGCTCCGGGTACCGCGGCATGCTCCAGCACCCGACCTCTCCCAGGTTCGGGCGACGCGAAGCGCTCGCCCGAACCGTCTGGGAGAGGTCGGCGGCTTCCGCCAGGAAGCCGCCGGGTGAGGGCCTTCCTGCGGCCCTCGTCTTCGAGGTCGGCGCGCAGCTCGACCTGGAGGCCGCGTCCGGGCAGCAGGCTCAAGGTGCCACCGTGCAGGCGAGCGAGTCGCGCGGCGGCGGTCAGCCAGAGGGATGGCTCCTCGTTGGCGATCCGGTTTGCGAAGAAGGGCTCCCAGATCCGCGTCACCACTTCGAGGTCGAAGCCACGCGGCGCTTCGAGCACCACCCTCAGGTGCGAGCCGTTGCTGGAGGTCGCCAGCACGAGCGGCTGCTCCTCCTCTGACTTCGGGAGGGCGCGCACGCCGGAGACGATCAGATGGGCGAAGAGCTGGCGCACCCGGGCCGGCCACCCGAGCGCCCGTGTCTGCGCCTCGAACCTCCGGTCGATGCGCACCCGATGCTTGATCTCCGCTCCGGTCAGCCGCAGGGCCACCTCGAGCGCCTCGTGGACGTCGATGGGCTCGGGCTCCCCGTCCTCCACCCGCGCGAACTCGCGCAACGCCTGGGCGAGCCGCTGGACCCGGACGGCGCCCTCCAGGCTCTCCTCCACCAGGGGCCCGAGATCGTCCAGGACCTCCCTCACCGCCGCCGGCATCGGCTCGCCGATGGCCGTGAGCAGATCCGCCCGGTAGCCGCGCAGCGCTCGCAGGTTGGCGAGCAGGAAGGACACCGGATTGTTCAGCTCGTGAGCCAGCCCCCGCGAGAGCGAGCCCACCAGCGCCTGGTCGGCACATTCCACCGACGGGAGAAACGCCGCCGAGGAGCGACGCGCCAGGGCCGCCAGCTGCGCCCGCGCCACTGCCGGAGACCGGCCAGGCTGCAGGATCTGGTCGGCGCCGGCCTGGAGCAACTCCACGACCTGCGAGTCGTCAGCCATTTCCAGAACGATGGCCATCGCAGCGCCGGGCGCGCGAACCCGGGCTGCCCAGATCTGGGTCGGACCGGAGGATCCTCCCTCCATCAGCACCAGCCCTCGCGCCTCACCCGCGAACCGGGCCCCCAGTTCCTCGACCGACTGGACCGACTCTATCTGCCAGCCGCTCTCGAGCACCCCGGCGACGAAGGCCCGCATCGCCTCGGAGCATGCACCCAGCAGATACGCGGTCGCCATGCCAGTCGACGAAGCAAGGCTCGCGCCGCAAACGCAAAGACCTCACCTCACCGGCCAGGTTCGGCTTGGCCAAGGCGGAAAACCGGGGTCCGCGCGGACCCTGCGAGGTTGGACGGCCCCATCGGCGAGCGAGCAGGCGACGGGCCTCAGGGTGACTTGGGTCCGAAGCTGCCTCGCTCGACCGAGAAGCAGCGGGCGTCGTCTCCGGCAGCCTGGCGGACGAGCCTCTCGTCGGTCGTCGTCAAGAAGACCTGCAGGCCGCAGGCGCGCAGATACTGCATCAGATAGGCGTTGCGGGAAGGGTCGAGCTCGCTGGAGACGTCGTCGAGCAGCAGGAGCGGAGGGACGCCGGCGGTGGCCCGCAAGTTCTCGATCTCGCCGATCTTGAGAGCGAGCACGATGGCCCGCTGCTGGCCCTGTGAGGCAAAGCCCTTGGCCGGCCGCCCGCCGAGCTCGATGTCGAGGTCGTCGGCGTGCGGGCCTGCCGAGGTGAAGCCTCGCTCCAGGTCGCTCGCAGTGCGCCGCCGCACCAGCGCGAGCAGCGCCTCGAAGGTGGCTTGCTCGTCGGCGAGAGCCTCGGCCGGCACCCCGTCGGGGTCATAGGCGATGGAGAGCGCCCCGTCTCCCTGAGCGATCGCCGCGAAGCTCTGCGCGGACCGGGGCGCCAGCTCGGACACCAGCGCCCGGCGCCGCACGACGACGCGCGCTCCCGTCCGGGCCAGGGTCTCGTTGTAGGCGTCGATCAGGTCGAAAGGCGCCCCTTCCTTGAGCAGCCGGTTGCGCTGCTTGAGGGCGCGCTGGTAGTCGCGGGCGGCCTCGAGATGGCCGGGGAAGCGGTTGAAGGTCGCCCGATCGAGCAGCCGGCGACGCCCGTCGGGCCCGCCTTTGAGCACGGCCAGATCGTCGGGAGTGAAGGCCACCACCGAGACCCCGCCGAAGTACTCGGCCAGAGCGCGGACGGGCTTGCCGTCCACGGACGCCTCTCGGCCCTTGGCGTCCACCTCCACGGCGATGGTGCGCTGGGCCCCGCCGAGCGCGAAGCGGCCACAGACCCGGGCACGGGTGGCTCCGAAGCGCACCAGCTCGGCGTAGCGGTTGGTGCGCAGCGGCCGCAGGGTGGCCAGCAGGTAGAGAGCCTCGAGCAGGTTGGTCTTGCCCTGCCCGTTGGGCCCCACCACGACCGTGGCATGCTCGCCCGGCGACAGATCGGCCGTCTCGATATTGCGGAAGTCTTGGACCTCGACCGACTGGAGGCGCATCGCACCCCCTCTTCGCAGGGCGGCTCGCAAAAGGCAAGACGTCCATGCCACGGCGACATTGAACTTCGAGGTGGGCGTCCATAAGCCTGCAAGGTGGCGCGAGCCGCGAGGAGGATCTTCTTGGCCATGGGCGAGAGCAACGAGCAGGCGGCCTCGGGGGAGGTCAAGTCCACGGCCACGCTCAGCGCCGGGGAGGGGCTGTTCGACTCCCCGTCCCAGATCGCCGCCCGGCGCCTCGCCCTGGAGGCGCTCAACGCCGATGGGATCCCCTTCGTGATAGCGGGTGCCTACGCCCTGCGCGAATACACCGGTCTGTTCCGCGACACCAAGGACCTGGACGTCTTCTGCAAGCGCGACGATGCCCGAAGGGTCCTGGCCAGCCTGGCACGCATCGGCTTCCGGGTGGAGCTGACCGATGCCCTGTGGCTCGCCAAGGGCTTCGCCGAGGATGGCGAGTTCGTGGACGTGATCTTCTCCTCCGGCAACGGCGTGGCCGAGGTGGACGACCGCTGGTTCGCGCGGGCCCGCCGGGGCCTGGTGCTGGGCATCCCCGCCCTGCTCGCCCCGCCCGAGGAGATCATCTGGTCCAAGGCCTACGTCATGGAGCGCGAGCGCTACGACGGCGCAGACGTGCAGCACCTGGTGCGCCACTGCGCCCAGACGATGGACTGGCGGTACCTGATCTGGCGGCTGGGCGAACACCCCGAGGTGCTGCTCGCGCACCTGATGCTGTTCCGATTCAGCTTCCCTGGCGAGAAGGACAAGGTCCCCGACTGGGTCCTCGACCAGCTGATCGTCTCGTCGCGACGCCCCTCGAGCTCCCACGAGCGAACGCTGTGCCGAGGCACCCTGCTGTCGAGCGTCCAGTACGAGATGGATCTGCAAGAGGGGCTGCGCGACGCCCGCCCGGAAGAGGTGGCCTCCTGGCGCACGTTCCGCGGCCATTGAGGCAGCCCCCATGGAGATGCTCTCCGAACCTGGCGTGGCGGGTGAGCCGCGCGACGAGGTGCAGGACCGGCGGCCGATCCGGGTCGCGGCGGTGGGAGATCTTCACGCGCGCCTCGACCGGCCGGGGCGGCTGCGGCGCGCGTTGCGCCCGGTGAACGAGGAGGCCGATCTGCTCCTTCTGGCGGGGGACCTGACCGACCAGGGGCTCCCGGAGGAGGCGGAGATGCTCGTCGACGAGCTCGCGGTCGTCCTGCTGCCGAAGGTGGCGGTGCTCGGCAACCATGATTACGAGCAGGGCAAGGCGACGGAGATCGCCCAGCTGCTCAGCCGCGGGGGCGTGCGCGTGCTCGACGGCGACGTGTTCGTCTTCGACAACCGCCTGGGCATCGCGGGGGTCAAGGGCTTTGCCGGCGGCTTCGACGACGCCACCCTCGAGCCCTGGGGCGAGCCGATCGTCAAGCAGTTCGTCTTCGAGGCCGTCCACGAGTCGCTCAAGCTGGAAACGGCGCTGGCGCGGGTACGGCAGTTCCACCGGAGAATCG
>JACRCT010000937.1 GCA_016218885.1 Deltaproteobacteria bacterium
AGCCACCCGATGCTCTGCCGACTGCCCCAGGAGCCATCAGGCGCTCGTTGGCTGCTGGCGCGCCGTGGTGTCGTGGCGGCGTTGCTGTTGGTGCTGAGCGCCTGCCAGACGCCCTATGTCTCCCATGCCGAGACGGTGCGCAGCCTGGTACGAGCGGAGCGATTTGGGGAGGCCGCGGACCAGGAGGCGAGCTACCAGGCGCGATACTCCGAGGGCGAGCGCATCCTGGCGCTGCTCAACTACGGCGCCTTGCTGCACGATGCGGGGCGCTTCCGCGAGTCCAATGCCTGCCTGCTCGAGGTCCAGGACCGGCTGGCCGACTTCTATCGGCGTTCGGCCGGAGGCGAGGTGGCGCGCAGCGCGATCTCGGGCGTCGCCGGCGACTACCTGGCCGAGGACTTCGAGCGGATCCTCGTGCACCTCTACACCATCCAGAATTACCTGGCCCTCGGCCTGCGCGACGATGCGCTGGTCGAGGTGCGGCGCATGACCGGCCGGCTGGGGGTGCTCGCCGACGTCCAGGGCCACGGGCGCCGCTACCGCGGCGACGGCTTCGCGCAGTGGATCGCCGGCCTGCTCTACGAGGAAGACGGCGGGGCGAGCGACGCGCTCATCTCCTATCGGGCGGCGCTGGCCGCCTTCGCGCAGGGTGGGCCGCCGTCGGAGGAGGTGCGCGCGCTGCTGTGCGCCGACGCCGCCCGCGTTGCCCAGAGGGTTGGCGTCAGCGCCGACGTCCAGGGCTGCGCCGAGGCGGACGCCGCTCGACCAGAGGCTGGGCCGTTGGGGCGGGACGGAGAGGTCGTCCTGATCCACGCGGCGGGTCAAGTCGCCGAGCGCACTCAGCGAAGGACCCACTGCGGCTTCCAGGCCGACGGTCTTCTCTGGTGCCGCCAGGAGGAGAGCCAGGCGGCGCCCTCCTTCAAGCTGGTGAGCATCGCCGTGCCCGAGCTGCGCCCCATCGCGCACCAGATCAGAGGCGCGGCGCTGCGCTTGGGCGCGAGCGCCCCGCTTCGCGCAGCCGTGGTCGAGGACGTCACCGACATCGCGATCAAGACCCTCGAGGACCGGGGTGCAGAGTATCGGCGCCAGGCGACGACGCGCGCGCTGGCCCGAGTCGCGGCGTCGGTCGCCACGGGCGCGGGGGCAGCACAGCTGGATCGCCGCAAGGGCAAGGGGAACGTGGCGCTCGGAGCCTTGGTCGGCACCTTGACTGACGCTGCGCTGAGCGAGACCGAGGAGGCCGACAAGCGCAGCTGGTTCACGTTGCCCGCGACCTTCGCCATCGCGCGGACGCGCGTGTCAGCCGGTCCGCACCGGATCCAGGTCGACCTGCTCGATGAGTCCGGCCAGACGGTGCGCACCGTCGATTTCGGCACCGTCACGATCGAGGCCGGTCGACGGACCTGGCTCGGGATCCGTGCAGGTCGCTGAATCAAGATCGCCCGGCGGCGAGATACGCGAGCCAGGTGCCCTGGTTCTTGCCATGGCGTCGGCTTCGGTAGCGAGGCTCGACCCCGGGAGGCTCCACGTCCCACAGGACGTCCACGTCCACGAAGCCGACCTCCTCGAGCAGGTCGCGCACCTCGGGCAGGGTCCAGAGCCGCCAGTCATAGAGGAAGGCGCCCGGTAGGCGGCGGCCGTAGGAGCGCTCGAAGTGGATGGTGCAGCGCACGCGATGGGTGATGGGCTCGACGGGCCAGTGGGTCCACACGTAGGTCAGCCCGCCGCCCACGCGCCGTCGCTCAACCATCCCCTGCTGCGCGAGCGAGCCGCCGTAGATGTCGAGCAACAGCACGCCGCCCGGCGCCAGCGCGCGCAGGGCATGGGAGAAGTACTCACCGAGGGCGGCACGGGTGTGAAACGCCTGGTAGCTGAAGTTCAGGGCGAGGATGGCGTCGAAGGGCCCGCGCGGCCCATGGCGGACGTCGGCCTGGACGAGGCTGAGCCGGCTCGCCGCGCCGCCCAGCGCAGGCAGGCGATACTTGCGCGCCCAGTCGTGCACCTTGGGGTCGTGGTCCACCGCCACCGCCGTGCGCTCGGGCCCTCCCTCGACCCAGGTGGCGGAGAGCAGCGCGGTGCCGCTGAAGTCCTCGCGCAGCCGCCGCGCGGGGCGACCGGCCTTCTTGAGGCACCGCTCGAGCAGCTCGATCTCGAAGTCGGGATCCTGGACGGCCTTCTCGTAGAGGGCATGGCGGTCGGTCGCCGCAGGGCGCGGAGGCGGGGCGAGGTGGTACTTGCTGGGCTTCGGCATGGCCCCATCGTGGTGGAATCCTGCGAGGATGGCCAAGCCTTTAGGGGCTGCTTGACCTGAGGCCTGGGGTCTGGAGCCTGCAGCCCAGGTCGGCTAGCGCCCGGCCGCCGTCAGCGCGCGCTTCTTCAGCTTCGCGAAGTCCGGGTCCTCCTCGGTGACCTTGGCCCAGGCGGCGCGCGCCTCCTTCTCGAAGCCCAAGGCCTGGAGCAACACGGCGTGCAGGTGCCACTGCGCGGCGTCCCAACCCTCCTCCGCTTCCTGGAGCCGCAACATCCGCCGCGTGGCGACCTCGGCAGCCCGGGGGAGCTTCCCGCGGGCAATGAGCACCGCCGCCGTGTTGTGCAGGGCAGCCATCGTGGGCTGCTCGATGGCCACCGTGCGGTTGCTCTTCTTCTCGGTCTCCTCGTCGATCCGGCCGTCCATGTAGCGATACCAGACCAGGTTGCCGAGCACCCCCAGGTCGTCGTTCTTCTGGGCGAGCTTCTCGAAGACCGCCACGGCTTCGGGGTATCTCCCCTCGTTGCCCAGCGCGAACGCCTTGGCCTCCAGCCACTGGGCATCGGCAGGGGTGGCCCGCAGGCTCTGGTCGATGAGCGAGTGGGCCTCGCGGTAGCGGGCCGCATGGAGGTAGATGCCTGCCAGCCGCACGAGCAGGCTGTCCTCCCCTTCGGACTCCGCCAGGGGCTTGAGTATCGCGATGGCGCGATCCCAGTCCTTTCGTGCGTCGAAGACCGCCGAGACCACCCGGTCCGCCAGGCGGCGCCGCTGCCCGGTCAGCTGCTGGCGCCCGGCATCGAGGGCCTCCACCGCCTCGCGTGGCGCCTTCTCGAAATCCATGAAGACCAGGGCCTGGGCGGCGGCCATCAGCGCCAGCTCGCGGGTGAGCGCTCCCCGCGGGGGCCACGTGCCGCGGAACAGCTCGCGCTCGAAGGTGTTGCTCGCCAGCCCGAGCTGCTCCAGCCGCTCGCTCCACCAGTTGAGCCACAGCGCCGCGTCCTCGGGGCGCCCGGCCTTGGCGGCGAGCCAGGCGTTCTCGGCCAGGGTGCGCAGCCCTCCCACCGACTCGAGCCTGAGCTGCCCCTTCTCCCGAACCCAGTAGAAGCTGGCGGTCAGCAAAGCCCCCATCTCCACCGAGCAGCGGGCGCGGTAGCCGACGCCGTCCTTCCCGTCGATCTCGCACTTGCCCTTGGAGAGCAGGGCGTCGGCACCGAAGGACGCGGTGGCCGTCGCCCACTGGCCAAAGGAGCCCAGGACCGAAGGCTTCCCGGTCAGCTCGGTGCGGCCGTGGACCGAGGCCAGCTCCGCCAGCTGCTGGGCGCGCTCGGTGGGGGTCTCGCCGTTGGCGAGCAGGGACAGCGTGCTGCGGGTGGCGGCCTCGGGGCTCGAGAGATCCTTCGACAGCGGAGCAACCTTGATTCCCGAGAAGACCTTTCGCAGCGCGGTGCCCGAGCCGTCCGGCAGCTCCGGCTCGAGCGCCGCCGCCAGCGCATCGGTCTTGGCGTAGTCGCGCAGGTAGCTCAGAGCGGAGAGCGCGACGATGGCGGCCTTGGCCGCGTCCTGGGGCGAGCGCGAGGCGTTGCGCACCTCCTGGACGATGGGGTGGACGCCGTTGACCTCCACCTCTGCGACGCGACCATAGAGGTCGTTGGTGTTATCGCCGTTGCGGCTCTTGAACGAGAGGATCTCCTCGAACCTCCGGTTGCGCAGATAGAGGTCGAGCAGCCTGGTGCGGGGCACCTCCGACACCTTGTCATTCACCAGCTGCTCGTAGAGCGTGGCCGCCTCGTCGAGGTCAACAGAGCGGCGGCTGGTCTCCTCGCCGTAGACGTTGCGCTCCAGCTCCTCGGCCAGGGCCTGGCGAGCCCAGGAATGGGTTGGTGACGCCGCCACTGCCGCGCGCAGGCTCTGGATGGCCTTGGCACGGTCGTAGGGCACCGCGTGGATGATGCCGTGGCTGTCGCTGCGAGCGACGGCCGCCTGCACCATCTGCACGAAGGCGTCGCTGGGCGAGTCCTTGACGGCCTGCTCGATCTCCCGGCGCGCCAGGTCGCCCAGGCGGTAGTTGAGGAGCATCTTGGCGTAGCGCGCTCGCAGCGCTCCGTCCTTTGGATTCTGCTGGAGGAGCTTGCGCAGCAGCGCCGTGGCCTGTGCCGCCTTGCCCTCGTCCATCAGCTTCACGGGCTCGAAGCTGAAGGTGAGGTTGAACGCCGCCTCGTGGACCATGTCCCAATACGCCTTGCGGAAGCCGGCCAGCTCGCTGGGGCCGAAGTCGGTGGCGCCGGTCTCGAAGCGGAAGGTGGCCTCTACGGTTCCGTCGGGCTGGGTCAGGAAGGCCTCGGTCCACTTCGACGGCCCCATCGCCATGCTCCGGCTCTCGGGCAGCGCCGCCGCCACGAAGCCGCGGGGAGGCTTGATGTCGAAGGTGCGCACCAATACCTGCTGGCTCGTCAGCTTCACCGGCCGGCGCTCCAGCTCCTCGGGGCTCAGCCCGGTCTGCTCCCGGGTC
>JACRCT010000938.1 GCA_016218885.1 Deltaproteobacteria bacterium
ATGCGGGGGGGCCACTCATGATCCACGTCCGCGAGTTCGAGCGGCCGCCTCGGCCGCTGCGGCTGTGGGCCAGCGAGGTGTCCACCGGGCTCTCCTTCGCCGCGCTGCGTGAGGAGTGGACCGACCTTCTCCGGGCAAGCGCTGCGGGCCCTTTCCTCTCCTGGGCCTGGCTCTACCCGTGGTGGCGCCGGGTCGCGCCCCAGGTGCAGCCGCGGGTTCTGGTGGCGCGCGACGAGGCCGGAAAGCTGGTGGGGGTGCTTCCGCTGGGCGAGTCGCAGGAGCGGCGCAGCGGGGTGCCGGTGACGCGCTGGGGATTCTTGGGCGACTCCTGGGTGGGCAGCGACTACCTGGAGGTCCTTGCTCCGCGCGGCAGGGAGCGGGAGCTGACGGGCTTCTTCGCGGAGCAGCTCGCCGAGAAGGCCCGCCGCTTCGACGTGCTCGAGCTGCTGGACCTGCCGCGAGGCAGCCCGCTGGGCGAGGAGGTCCTGGCTCGGCTCGCGTCAGGCGCGCTGCGCGCCGACCGTGCGCCGCGGGCGGTGTGCCCCCTGGTGAAGATCGAGGGTGACTTCGAGGCCTACCTGCGCTCGGTGGGGCGCTCCGACAACCTCTCGCGGCGCAAGAGATGGGTGGTGGCCCAGCCGGGTTTCGCCCTCGAGCGGGTGGAGGAGCCGCGCGCCGCCGCCCTCGCTCTGACCGAGTTCTTCCGCCTTCACGCGCTGCGCTGGGAGAAGGACGGCGGGTCCCAGGGCATCCAGGGGCCGGCGCTTCGCTCGTTCCACCGCGACGCCACCGCGCTCCTGGCGAAGGACGGGATGCTGCGGCTCTACACGCTGCGGCTGGGCGCGCGGGCGGTGGCCAGCGTCTATGGGATCGTCCTGGGCGACCGGTTCTACTACTACCAGTCGGGATACGACCCGGAGTATGCGCGGCGCAGCGTGGGGTTGGTCCTGTTGGGAGAGACCCTCGCCGACGCCTTTCGCGAGCGGCGGGTCGCCTTCGAACTCCTGCGCGGCTCGGAGCCCTACAAGTTCGAGTGGGCCAATGATCGGCGCGAGACCGAGGCGGTGCGGGTGGTGCGCCGCACCGCCGGCGGCGCGGCCTGGCTGGCGACGACCGACGGGGTGAAGGCGGTGAAGGCCGCCGTCCGCCACGCGCTGGGAGACGCGAGGTGGGCCAGGCTGCAGCGCTGGCGGCGAGCGCGGCGTCGCGGCTGAAGCAGGGAATCCGGAGCGAGGGGGCGAGCGATGGGGTGGGGGAGCTTTTCGCGCAGCGCGGTCAAGGCATTGGCGGCCGGCACGCTGCACTACACGGGGCTGCAGGGGGTGCTGTCGAGGGCATCGCGGTTCGCCGTGGGCGGCCGGCGGGTGCTGATTCTCAGCTACCACCGGGTCGTCGCCGACTTCGAAGCCGAGGCCAGGCGGGTCATCCCGGGTCTGCTGGTGAGCCGCAGAACCTTCGAGCGGCACCTCGATGAGCTCGCTCACGGCGGGTACGACGTCGTCACCCTCGACGAGGCCCTGGAGGTCATCGCCGGCCGCAGGCAGGGGCGGCGCGACGTGGCGGTGCTGACCTTCGATGACGGCTATCACGACGTGTTCGAGCACGCCTTCCCGGTCCTCGCGCGGCGCGGAGCGACGGCGACGGTCTACCTGGCCACCGGGTTGGTGGGCACTCGCCAACGCTTCCTCCACGATCGCCTCTATCACCTGCTGCTGCTTTCGATGGGGGGCGAGCACCGGTCGGGTCGCAACGTCCTCGCCTTGGAGTCGATGGGAGCGCGCGCCGCCAGCGCGGTCGACCGGCTGCTCTCGACTCGGTCTACCGGCGAGCTCACGGACCTGGTCGAGCAGCTCGAGCAGAGCGTGGGCGCGGTGAACGAGGTGGCCCCCACCGCCGGGGAGATCCTCGGCTGGGACCAGGTGCGGCGGATGGCCTCCGCGGGCATCGACTTCGGCGCCCACACCGTGAGGCACATGGTGCTCACCCATGAGACCGAGGGCACCATCGAGCGCGAGCTCGCCGATTCCAAGCAGGCCATCGAGAGGGAGACGGGGAGGCCCGTGCGCCACTTCGCCTATCCCAACGGCTACTACGATCGGCGCGTCGTCACCGCGCTGGTGCGGCTGGGGTACCACTCCGCCGTGACCACCGAGGACCGGCCCAACCACGTGGGGGGAGACCCGTTCCGCCTGCGCCGAAAGACGCTCTGGGAGAACTTCAGCCGCGGGCCCTTCGGCTACTCCTCCAGCCTCACCTCCTGCCACCTCGATGATGTCTTCACGGTGCTGTCCCTGACCCGGCCGGTCAGGGGGGAGCGCTTCGGCGGGCCCCGAGGCCCGTCCCATCGGGCGGAGGTCAAGACGCCCGGGGCCGAGGAGGAGCGCCCGGGCGCCAGCGCATGAGCGAAGCCGGTAGTGGCTCGTTGCTGGCACGGGCGCGTCCGCTGATGCTCGCGCGGGGGCTCGCGGCGGTCCTGACCTTCTGCATCCCGCTCGCGTTGGCGCGCGCATTCCCGCAGGCCGAGTACGGGACCTACAAGCTGTTGGTGTTGGTCTCCCAGACGCTCTACTACGTGCTGCCGGTGGGGATGGCGCAGAGCCTGTACTACTTCCTGCCGCGTGCGCGGCTGCGCCGGCCCTACCTCATGCAGACGCTCAGCTTCCTCGCGCTGGCCGGGCTCGTCTCCATGGCAGGCATCTGGCTGGGGCGGTTCACCCTCGCTCGGCTGCTCAACAACCAGGATCTGCCCAGATTCGCGCTGGAGCTGGGGATCTACACGCTGGGCCTGGTCGGCTCCATGCCGTTGGAGGTGTCGCAGACCGCCCGCGGGCGCACCGTTCGAGCCGCCTGGATCTACATCGCCTCCGATGCCCTCAAGGCCCTGGCGATGACCCTGCCGGCGCTGCTCGGCTTCGGGCTCGACGGAGTGATGGCGGGGATGGCCGGATTCGCGCTGCTGCGCCTGGCGGCGACGTGGATGGTGCTGCTGCGCGGCGAGGACGGGCCGCTCTTCGATGCCGCGGGGCTTCGCGAGCAGCTGGGCTATGCGCTCCCCTACGGAGCGGCAATGGCGGTCGCCGTCCCCCAATTCTATTTCCACCAGTTCGTGGTCTCCTCGCGGCTCGACGCCGCGACCTTCGCCATCTACGCGGTGGGGATCTTCCAGCTGCCCATCATCGACCTGATCTACACCCCCACCTCCGAGGTGCTGATGGTGCGGATCGCCGAGCTGGAGGGCGAAGGCCGCTCCCCGGCCGCGGCGGCCGTGTTTCGTGAAGCGACCTTGCGTCTGGCGAAGCTCTTCCTGCCGCTGGTGGCGTTCCTCGTCGCCACCGCGCCCGAGTTCATCACCGCGCTCTTCACCCCCCGCTACCTGGGCTCGGTCCCCATCTTCCGGGTGGTCACTCTCGGCGTCGTGTTCGCCTGTCTGCCCGTGGACGGCGTCCTGCGCGCCCGAGGCGAGACGCGCCACATCTTCAAGAGCTACGTGGTCAAGGCCGCCGTCAACATTCCGCTCGTCCTGCTGGGCGTGGTGCACCTGGGCATGATGGGGGCCGTGCTCGCCTGGCTGGTGGCCGAAGCGGTTGGCAAGCTCGTGCTGGCGCTGCGGCTGCCGCGGGCGCTGGGGATCCCATTGCGCGAGCTTCTGCCGCTGGTTGCGCTCGCCCGGACGACCGGAGGTGCGCTGCTGGGCCTGGGGGGAGTTTTCGCGGCTCGGGCCCTGTTGGGCCCGACCACCCCGCCGCTGATGCTCCTGGCCGTCGCGGCACCCCTGTACGCCTGCGGCTACTGGGCGGGGCTGGTCCTCTTGGGGGCCGAGCTGCCGTTCAGGGTTGGGCTGTGGCGAAGGGCCGCGCGCATCCCTTGAGTCAGAAGCGGTACGGGAGGCTCTGAGAGGGAGGGAGGCCGAGATGGCCAAGCTGAACCTGGTGCTCACCGTCCCCCAGGGGACCATCACTGCCACGAGCCTGGGCATCGACGGCTTCACCTGGCATCGCAGCCCCGGCGCGGGCCGCTTCTTCCAGGGCCGCTACGTGCTGATCGACCTGGCGATCGAGGGCCTCAAACCGGCCTTCAGGTTTTTGGAGGAGGGAGGCTGGCGCGACGCCCAGGCCGACGCCGCGGTAGCCCTGGAAGCGGCGGCGGGGGGCAAGCGCACCAAGACCGGGCTCTCCAACAACGCCTTCAGCTGCACTCCCATCGACGCCTACCGGCGAGTATTCCTGGTGAAGACGGGCGGGGAGACGCTGGAGATGGAGGCGGCCGGCGAGATCGCCCGCTTCCGCGACAGCAACTGCCACGAGGGCATGAGCCCGGAGCAGATCGCTGCCTGCGTCGGTCTGCCTCCCCAGATGGCGCGCCCACCGCGCTTGTACATGGTTCTCGCCCCCGTCGAGTTCATCGTGCTCTCGAGCCTGACGCCCACCGAGTACGTGTGGTACGCCACCCACCGCCCCGGGAAGGTGTTTCGACAGGTCCTCTTCAGCGAGCTGCGCGCCGACCAGGTCCAGCTCGCCGCGGAGATCGTCTACCAGACCGCTCGCGAGGAGCTCGGCGAGAAGCCCCACAAGAAGACCAAGACCGTGGTCACCGGAGGCAGCATCAACCGCGTTCCGTACTCCGCCTGGGTGGGCTACCACCGCGAGACCCCGGGCGGGCTGTACTCGGGCGACCAATCCAAGGTGCAGCTGTGGCGGTTCCCGGAGACGATCAGCCGCTCCTGGGAGCGCGCTCACGACTAGCAGGCGCTACCGGAGACACATTGCGCGATTCGACCGGGGACTGCCGCCCGGTGCCCGAGCCACGACCGTCAGAGAGTGAGTAGTCCCAGCAGGAGGGACACCGGTCGCTGACGCTCTCGGCTCGGACATCCGGTCGCTGACGCTCTCGGCTCGGACTCGGACACCCCTGGCCAAGGCCCGACCCGGGAATCTGCTGGCTCAGCGCTCGGCGAACGCTCGAAGCTCCTGGAACCATTTCAGCTTGTGGGCGAAGCCGGGGAAGCTCGCGTTGAGCCCGCTGGGATTGGGCAAGGCGAACACGCACGCTCCCTCGATGAGCTCTGGCTTGGGGCCCGCGCCGCCGCTCTGCTTGAGCGAGAAGAAGCGCTGGTAGACGCTCAGCCCCACGAAGGCCACGACCTTGGGCTGCAGCCGCCGGATCTTCTTCGTCAACGCCTCGACTCCACGGGCGAGCTCGTCGCGACTCAGCTCGGCTGCAGAGCGGGTGGCACGCGAGCACAGGTTGGTGAGCGCGAAGCCGCTCTCGGCCATACGCCAGTCCTCGTCAGGTCGCAGGAGCACCGGCGTGAGCCCCGAGGCGTGGAGCAGGCGCCAGAAGGGGTTGCCCGGGCTGGCGAAGTGGTGGCCCACCTCTCCCGAGCGCAGGCTCGGGTTGATGCCCACGAAGAGGATTCGAGGGCGCATGACCCACACGTCCTTGAGCCGAGAGGCGAGCATGGTGGCCTGATGGTGGCGCCGGGAGAACGTCGAGCGCAAATTTGAAGGTGAGACCCGGACAGGTGATCCCTGCTGCGCAGGCGCCGCCTGAACGTTGGCCTGTGTTGCTCTCGGGGAGGTACGCCGTGATCCCGCATAGAATCGTCCAATACCTCATGGAGAACCACGTCCCCTTCAAGCGCCACTGGCACACGCGGGCGGTCAGCGGCCAGGAGCTCGCCGCCACGCTCCACGTCACCGGATATCGGGTGGCCAAGTCGGTGATCGTGGAGGCCGACGGGGCGCCCTATATCGCCGTGCTCCCGGCGGCGGAGATGCTCGATGAGGCGCTGTTCGCCCGGGCGGTGGGCGCCGCCGACGTGAGGCTGCTCCCCGAGGAGCGTTTCGCGCCCTACTTCCCCGACTGCGAGGTCGGCGCCGAGCCGCCGTTCGGTGGCCTCTTTGGGCTTCCGGTGGTGCTCGACGAGCGGCTCGCCGGCGATCAGCTGGTCGTCTTCCGGGCCGGCTCGCACGAGGAGACGCTCGAGATCCGCGGCGACGACTTCTACGCGCTGGAGAGCCCCATCACCGCGCCCATCGGCCGTCCCTTCAGCGAGGGTCGCGAGATCCACGCTCCCTAAAAGGCGAGCCGATGATCGGACATGTCTTGGTCGGCTTCGACGGCTCGGCGAGCGCGCGCAAGGCGTTGCGCTTCGCGCACGATCTTGCCGCTCAGACTGGCGCGCGCCTGACCGCGTTGCTCGTCCTCGAGCTCCCCCATGTGCTGCCCATCGGTCCGCTCGACAGCTATATCGTGACGGCGCCGCAGGCCGATCCGTCCGAGATGGAGAGGGTCCGGCGCCTGCTCGGGGAGGCGGTCGCCGATCTGCCCGCAGCGAAGGTCGATCAGCGCGTCGAGGTCGGTCGCGCGGCCGAGGTGCTCTGCGAGCAGGCAACGAAGCTCGGCGTGGACCTCATCGTCGTCGGTGCCCGGGGCCTCGGGGTTGGAGGGCGCTGGCTCTTGGGCTCGGTGAGCGATCGGGTGGTGCACCACGCCGACCGGCCGGTGACCGTCGTCCATTGAGGCTCAAGCTAGGCGGCGCCTGCTCGCGACGCTGAGGGTCAACCGAGCCCAGGCTTGGGCCTCATGACCTTGGCGAGCAACGTGCGCAACAGGCCCACACGTCATCTGCCGCGACCCCGTCGGATCTCTGTCTGCCCGAGCCGATGGACGATGTGCTGCGCGCGGTCGGTGCCGCTATCGTCGCGCTGCGGTCGGGAGGTAGGACGGAGTGCATGGTCGGCGTGGGTCCAGAATGCGGGCCACCGCTCCTTCCTTGCCGCGGGCAGTTCGCCATAGAGTGCCGCGCCGAGCCCCACCCGATGACGCGATTCCTTCTGCCAGCCCTGCTCGTCCTTTTCGCCCCGGTGACAAGCCATGCCGCGCGTCCCCAGGTACGGCTCTCCTATGAGCGCGGGAGCGGCGCCGAGCGATGCCCGGGCGAGCAATCGATTCGCGACGGAGTGCTGGTCCGCCTCGGCTACCAGCCGTTCGCCGCCGAAGGGGAGCTGGCGATCGCTGCGCGCGTGGCCGGGGAGGACGACTCGGGCCTGGTCGCGCGCATCACCATGCGCGACGCCTCGGGAGAGCTCTTGGGTGAGCGCGAGGTCGTCTCTCCACATGCCGATTGCACGGAGCTGACCGAGGCCATGGTGCTCGCCATCTGCATCGCCATCGACCCCGTGGGAGTCGGGTGGGTCGAGCGCAAGCCGGTGGTCGCCACCGCCGAGCCGCGCGACGAGCCGTCCACCGCGAGCGCGGTGCCGCCCTCCTTCAACGCCACCCTCGGCGTGGTCGGCTCGTTGGGAGTCGAGCCGGGCGTGTCGCTGGGCGCCGCCCTGGGCGGAAGCGTGCGCTGGAGCCTGCTCTCCCTAGGACTCGAGGCGCGTGCCAGCTTCCCGGTCGCCGCTCGTGAGGTGGCCGAGGGCAAGGTCACGGGGGCCGTCAGCGCCGGCTCCGTGCTGTCGTGCTTGCACCGAGGTCCGCTCGCCGGCTGCGTCTTCGCCTCGGGCGGGGCCTTGCGCGTCAGCAGCGAGGGGATCGCGGGCGGCCGGAGCGTGACCGGTGCGTTCTTCGCCGCCGGCGGCCGGGCCCTCTACGAGCTTGGGCTCACCCAAGCCCTGGGCCTGCGCTTCAACCTCGACCTGATCGTGCCGTTCGTGCCCAGCTCGATCGTCGTCGACCGAAGCGCGGCATGGGTCTCTCCACCGGTGGCGGGCTCGGCCGGGCTCGCCCTCTCCTGGAAGCTATGATCTGACGGAAACCGCCGGCTCGGCTGAATACCCAAGGGATGACCCTCTTGCTGACCATGACTTCGCCAGCGCCGTCGAGCCGCGTGGCCGAGTTCCACGAGGTCTATCTCGCCGAGATCCCCTTTGTTTGCCGGATGTTGGTGCGCCTGGGGGTCGAGAAGCGGCACGTACACGACCTTGCCCACGACGTCTTCCTCGCCGCCTTCCAAGGCTTCGACAGCTATGACCGGGCGCGACCTGTCCGCCCCTGGCTCCTGGGGATCTGCTTTCATAGAGCACAGGCCTTCGGCGCTCGGGCGCAGCAGCAGCGCGAACACCAGGTGGACTATCCGGAGGTCGTCGACGAGCGCCCCGACGCCGCTGAGGAGATCGAGGCGCGACAGGGTCGCGAGCTGGTCCTCAAGGGTCTGTCGGCGCTCGATCTGGAGAAGCGGGCGGTCTTCGCCATGCACGACATCGAGGGGTGCGCCATGCCTGAGGTCGCCGAGGCGCTCTCGATCCCCCTGAACACCGCCTACTCACGGTTACGGCGGGCGAGGGAGCTGTTCAAGGCTGAGGTCCAGAGGTTGCGAGTGGGTGGAGGTTCGTCATGAGCGAGCAGGAGCTGGCACCTCTCGACCCGGAGATCGACGCGCTGCTCGACCATGAGCGCCGGCGGCCTGCGCCGTCCGCCGAGGAGCAGGCGCGACTGGCGGCGTGCGTCGATTCGACAGTGCTTTGGCTGGCGGCCGGAGGCGCAACGGCGGTGGGTGCGGCGGTCGGGACGGCCGTGGCCGTCGGCGCCGGGAAGCCCGTCTTCAAGTGGCTCGCAGAGTTCGTCGCGGCGCACTGGAAGGTCGGCTTGGTCACGACCTTCGTGGCCGGCGGAGTCGCCGGCGCGGGGACGCAGCACGTCATGGAGGCGCGGAGTGCGGCGCACCGGCCGGCGGTGGTGAGGGCCGCGGCGGCCGTGGCCGTCCCTCCGGTCGCGGTGGAGCCTGCGGCGCCTGTGGTCGAAGCTGCCCCGGCCCCTGAGGTCCCCATGCCCAAGCCGCCGGCGACGGTGGCGCCACCCGCGCCCAAGCCGCACGTACCGGCGGTGAAGGAGAGCCCGCCGCTGGTCGAGGAGAAGCCGGTCGCTCGCGATGTCGTCCTGGCACGGGAGCGGGCGCTGGTGGAGGCGGCCCGCACCTCGCTCGCGCGCGGCAGGAAAGCGGAGGCGCTCGAGTCGTTGCAGGCGCACGAGCAGCAGTTCCCAGCGGGTGTCCTCGCCGAGGAGCGCGAGAGCCTGTGGGTCCACCTGCTCCTGAGCGATGGGGCCAGTGACGCGGCGCGGGAGCGGGCGCGGCGATTCCACGCCCGGTTCCCCAAGAGCATGCTCTGGCCGTCGATCCAGTCGGCGCTGGAGGAGAGCGAGAAACCGTAGAGATTGCGAGTAGTTGTCACGAATCGCCCGCCGCGGATGACGGAATGGGGGCGCGAGCCTGAACTACTGGGTGAGCCCGGGAACAGTGACAGGGAGGAAAGGATGAGGACAAGGAATCCGACCACGCTGCGCGTGGGGCTGCTCTTGGCCATGGGGCTGCTCAGCGCCTGCGAGCAGGAGCCCAAGGGTCGCGAGGCCCAGTCGAAGATCGGGGCGGATCCCCAGTTGCTCGACTTCGGCACCACCGTCGCCGGCGCCAAGGTGGTGCGCACGGTAGTCATCTCCAACACCGGCGCGGCTCCGCTGCGGATCGACTCCCTGTCCCTCGACGGGGAGGCCGCGGACCAGTTCGAGGCGCTGGCGGTCGAAACGCCGGAGCTGGGTGGCAACAAGAGCCTCGCGGCGACGGTCATCTACCGGCCCACGAGACAGGGGGCCCACGGCGCTCGCCTGATCATCTTCAGCGACGCCGACACCACCGGCGAGCTCGCCATCGCCGTGACCGGGGTCGCGGTCAGGTTGGACCCTTGTGCCGGGGTGAGCTGCAACAGGCCGCCGGGGCCGTGCTTCAAGGAGGGCGGAGTGTGCTCCGAGGGTGCCTGCGTCTACTCACCCAAGGATGACGGGACGGGCTGCGACGATGGGAGCGCCTGCACCGAGCATGACGTCTGCCGGGCGGGGAGCTGCCAAGGCACGCCGATGAGTTGCCTGACCCCGCCGGCCGGGCACTGCACGGGCAGCAGCTCGTTCGTCTCCTACGCGGCGCCGGGGACCTGTGCCAATGGCGCCTGCCAGTACACGGAGCTGCAGTCGAGCTGCTCGGGCGGGTGCGTCAACGACGTGTGTACGCCACCGCCGTGTGCGGGGATGACCTGCAACAGCCCGCCGCCGTGCTTCGCGGGCGGAGCCTGTGTGAACGGCTCCTGCCAGTACGACCCCACAGTCGGCGCCTCCTGTAACGACGGCAACGCGTGCACCGAGCAGGACGTGTGCTCGAGCTTGGGGGTGTGCGCGGGGACGCTGAAGACGTGCGCCAGCCCGCCGCCATCGACTTGCAAGAACACGCAGTCCATGACGGCCTACTCCTCGATCGGGACGTGCGGGGCCGGCGGGGTCTGCTCCTACTCGGCGAGCGAGGTGGCTTGCGCGCTGGGCTGCGATTCGGCGACGGGTAGGTGCAAGGCGGGGTGCGATGCAGGCAAGCACCTGTGCAACGGCGTGTGTGTCGACAACAGCAGCCTGGCCAATTGCGGGGCGTCATGCACGCCTTGCCCCACCGATGCCCACGGAGCGGCCCCGTGCGACGGGACGCAGTGCGGGACGCAGTGCGCGTCCGGGTG
>JACRCT010000952.1 GCA_016218885.1 Deltaproteobacteria bacterium
ATTGCCGCGAGACACAGCCGCCGGCGCGACGCCGTTGAGAGTCTGGACGTCTTGCTGAACGCCTAGGCGAAGCGCACCACAAAGACCTGCGCCTCAGTGTCGGCGGGCCAGTCGCCGTTCCAGGTCACGCCTTCGTCATCGCTGCGCAGGAACACGAGCCACTGGCTGTCCCGGCCGCCCTTCTGGAGGGCGAGGAGCCAGGCAGCAGGCTTGTCGCCGCCCGGGGCCATTCGAACCAGGTGGCGCTGGGCAGGCAAGGTCAGGGCATTGCCGCCCGAGATCTGCGTCACATACGTCCCGCTCACCCCCGTCGTCGCCCACAGCAGAGTGCACACAGCCAGGCCCGAGCCCACCATCTCCGCCCCTCCCGCCGCCGACCCGCCCTTGGCGCGGTGTTGCCGCCGAGAGGCCAGGCCTTCTCCCGAGCCCATGCCCTGTGATCAAGCGTGGGGGTGCTCACCCGGCCGTTTCCACTCCGCGAAAGGGCAGGCAAGCGGGAGAAGATGCCGGGGGCGGCGTGTGAATCGGGCGGGCTCCTCTACGCATGTAGAGAAGCAACGACCCCCGCCGGTCGCCCGGAGGGGGTCGTGTGTCTGTACCCAGCTGTGAAGCCGGATGATCAGCGAAGGCTACCTCTTGGCGGGCGCGGCCTTGGCAGGCTCAGCAGGGGCGGGCGCAGCCTTGACGGGCTCGGTAGCGGCGGGCGCGACCTTGACGGGCTCGGTAGCGGCGGGCGCGACCTTCACGGGCTCGGTAGCGGCGGGCGCGGCCTTGACGGGCTCGGCGGTCGCGGGGGCGGCCTTGACGGGTTCAGCCTTCTTCGCCACCTTCTTCTCCACCTTCTTGGCGGGCTCGGCCTTCTGGGTGTCCTCGGCGAAAGCAGCGAGAGACCACGTCAGCGGAAGGGCGACAGTGAGGGCGAACACGATCTTGCGCATGTGCGTTCCTTTCGAAGAGCGTGGGGGTTGGGGTCACGCTGTGCGACGGGCCTCCATTACACGCCTTGTGCCACGGTCGATCGAAACGCCTGCTTGCCCGTAAGGCCCGGAACTGGCGAGGGAATCTGCTGGGTTCTCCAAGTGCGGCCTCTCGTCCACTGGGAGAATCTCCACAGTGAGGGCCAGGAAGACGGGGACCGATTCCCCATCGCACATGGACCGATAGCGATGGATGGCTAGCCGCGGGAGGGAAAGACGGGGCCGAGCATCGCCTGGGGCTGAAGGAGGCGCTCCAGCTCTTCTTGGGTGAGGTAGCCCTTGGCGAGGGCGACCTCGGCGATGCTGCGGCCGGTGCGCATGGCCTCCTTGGCCACCTCCGCCGACCTCTCGTAGCCGAGGACGGGGTTGAGTGCGGTGACCAGGCCGATGCTGCGCTCGACGTAGAGGCGGCAGACGTCGCGGTTGGCGGTGATGCCGCGCACGCAGCGCTCGGTCAGGGTGCGGCAGCCGCGCGCGAGCATGTCGATGGAGCGATACAGGTTGAAGAGGATGATCGGCTCGAAGGCGTTGAGCTGCAGCTGGCCGGCCTCGGCGGCGAGGGTGACGGTCACGTCGTTGCCGATGACCTGGAAGCAGATCTGGTTCACGACCTCGGGGATCACCGGGTTGACCTTGCCGGGCATGATCGACGAGCCGGGTTGCACCGCCGGCAGGTTGATCTCGTGCAGCCCCGCCCGCGGGCCGGAGGAGAGCAGGCGCAGGTCGTTGCACACCTTGGAGAGCTTGACCGCGGTGCGCTTGAGCACCCCCGAGACCTGGACGAACACCCCCGCGTCCTGGGTGGCCTCGACCAGATTCGCGGCGGTGACGAAGGGCACGCCGCTGCAGTGCTCGAGGTGACGGCGCACCAGCTCGGTGTAGCCCGGCGGCGAGTTGAGGCCGGTGCCGATGGCCGTCGCGCCCAGGTTCATCTCGCGCAAGAGCCCCTTGGCCTCGCCGATGCGCTGGATGTCCTCGCCCACCATCACGGCGTAGGTCGAGAGCTCCTGGCCCAGGGTCATGGGCACCGCGTCCTGCAGCTGGGTGCGCCCGAGCTTGAGGACGTCCTGGAACTCGGCCTGCTTGGCCTCGAAGGCGCCCTTGAGCTCCGCCATCGCGGTGGTGAGGTCGGTGAGCTTGGTGTAGAGCGCGAGCCGCACCGCGGTGGGGTACACGTCGTTGGTGGATTGGGACAGGTTGACGTGGTCGTTGGGGTGGCAGTGGGCGTAGTCGCCCCGCGCGCGCCCCAAGAGCTCGAGCGCGCGGTTGGCGATGACCTCGTTGGCGTTCATGTTGGTCGAGGTGCCCGCGCCGCCCTGCACCGCGTCGACCACGAACTGGTCCTGGTGCCGGCCGGCGAGCAGCTCGTCGCAGGCGGCGACGATGGCCATGCCGACGGGGGAGGGAAGGATGCCCAGCTCCACGTTGGCCAGCGCCGCGGCCTTCTTGATGTAGGCCAGGGCGCGCACCAGATGCGGGAAGGTGCCGATGGTCACCCCGGTGATGTCGAAGTTCTCCACAGCCCGCGCGGTCTGGATGCCGTAGTAGGCGCTCGCCGGGATCTCCTTCGAGCCCAGCGAGTCGTGCTCCGTTCGCGTGGTCATGGTCGTGTCTGTTCTCCCCTTCGGGGCGAAGCGGCGAGCGGTGACGGCTGCTTCCGCGAGGACTGATGGCTGACGGCCATGGGGAAAGGAGGGGGGGGCCGTCTTCAGTGCAAAACGCCGAAACCCTTGAGCTCGCCCTGGTGCTCCTTCCGCGTGACCTTCACGTCGGAGACCGTGGCCGCCCGCGGGCCCTTCCAGCACCAGCGAATGAACTCCTCGACCAGGGCGTCGGGCCCCTCGACCTCTGCCTCCACCTCGCCGCCCGGCAGGTTGCGGACCCAGCCCGTGACTCCCAGCCGCACGGCCTCCTCGCGGGCGCTCGCCCGGTAGTAGACGCCCTGGACCTCGCCCGAGATCACCAGGTGCACGCGGGTCATGGCCATCGGTCGCTCCCTTGTCTTGCCTCCCTCTCCCAGGGGCGTCAGCCCCGTGGGAGAGGGCCGGGGTGAGGGCGTGAGCTTCATCGCCCAATCATCTTCAGGAACTCTGCTTCGTCCACGACCTTGACGCCGAGCTCCTTGGCCTTGGCGAGCTTGCTGCCGGCATCCTCACCGGCGACGACGAGATCGGTCTTCTTGGACACGCTCCCGGACACGCGGCCGCCTCGCTTCTCGACCTCCGCCTTGGCGTCGTCACGCGACAGGGAGGACAGGCCGCCGGTGAGCACCACGGTCTTGCCGCTGAAGGGCCCGCTCTGCTCGGGCGCCTTCTCGGCCTCGGGGACGATCCCCGCTCCGAGCAGCCGCTCGATGACGGCGCGGTTCTGCTCCTGCTGGAAGAAGCGGTAGACGGAGGCCGCCACCTCCGGCCCCACGTCGCGCACCGCCTGCAGCTCCTCCGCGCTGAGCGTGTAGAAACGCCGCACGTCGGGGAAGGTCAGGGCCAGCGCCTTGGCCGTCGCCTCGCCGACGTGCCGGATGCCCAAGGCATAGAGGAAGCGGCGCAGGGTGGTCTTGCGGCTCTTGTCGATCTGCTCGAGCAGGTTCTGGGCGCTCTTCTCGCCCATGCGCGGAACCTTGAGCAGCTTCGCGAGATCCAGCGTGTAGAGATCCGCGAGCGTGGTGACGAGCTTGCCCTCGACCAGCGCGGCGATCAGCTTGTCGCCCAGGCCCTGGATGTCCATCGCGGTGCGTTGCGAGAAGTGGGCGCGCAGGCCGACGAACTGGGCGGGGCAGGAGAGGTTGGTGCACCGGTGATCCGCGCCGCCGTCGGCG
>JACRCT010000007.1 GCA_016218885.1 Deltaproteobacteria bacterium
ATGGCAGTGAGCAGCTCGAGCACCGCCTCGGCGGTCCGCGAGTCGAGGTTGCCGGTGGGCTCGTCGGCGACGAGCAGCGGCGGGTCGTTGGCGAGCGCCCGGGCGATGGCGGCGCGCTGCTGCTGGCCTCCCGAGAGCGCGGACGGGAGCTTCCCGGCCTGGTCGGCGATGTCGACCTGGGAGAGCAGCTCCATCGCCCGCGTGCGGGCCTGCGGGCGGGGCAGGGTGCGGCAGAAGTCCATCGGGAGCATCACGTTCTCGAGGACGGTGAGCGTCGGCAGGAGCTGGAAGAACTGGAACACGACGCCCACGCTCCGGCCGCGCCAGGCGGCGAGCCGGCTCTCGTCGAGGGAGTGCACCGGAGTTGCGCCGACCAGGACCACGCCCATGCTCGGCCGGTCGATGCCCGCGATGAGGTTGAGCAGGGTGGACTTGCCGCTGCCCGACTTGCCCACCACCGCGACGAACTCGCCTCGGGCAATCGAGAGGTCGACCTCCCTCAAGGCGCTGATTGCGCCGCCCCGGGCCGGGAAGGTCTTGGTGACGCCGCGAAGCTCTATCAATTGGACGCTGCGATCGTTAGTGGACATGATGTCCATTTATGGGGCTCGGCTGCGGCAGAGCAACCGACAGGTCCCCGCGAAGCGATCGCTATCGGACAGGAAGCCGGGAGCTGTCCAGCAACGGAGGCGCTGAAATGGGCGGAAAGCTCCCCAAGGAAAGCGACCGGCGGGTCCAGCGCACCCGGCGCACGCTGCGCGAAGCCCTGGTGACGATGGTGCTGGAGAAGGGCTGGGAAGGCTTCAGCGTCCAGGACGTCTGCGACCGCGCGGACGTGGGCCGCTCGACCTTCTACACGCACTTCGCCGACAAGGAGGACCTGCTCATCGGCGGGCTGGACGACCTGCGCAAGGGACTGCGCGCCCTCGCCGCGAAGGAGCGGTCGGGGACGCCGCTCGGGTTCGCGCGGGGGCTCATCGAGCACGCCGCGGAGCAGCAGCGCCTCTTCCGGGCGGTGGTGGGCAAGCGCAGCGGCCAGGTCGTTCAGCAGAAGTTCAGGAGCGTGGTGCTCGGCCTGGTCCAGGAGGACCTCGCCGCCCACGCGCCTGCCGGGCCCCGGCGCGACGCCGCAGCGCACTACTTCACCGGCGCGCTGCTCGAGGTGCTCACCTGGTGGCTGGAGACGCACCACGCGCTCGGCGCTGCGGAGGTCGAGCAGCTCTTCCAGGAGATGGCCCGGCCGACCCTCGAGGTGCTCGCTCCGCGCAGGTGATGCCGGACCCACTCGTTACAGCGCGCATCCAGCTTTGGCGAGTGGAGGCGCGACTTACTCCAATGCAGAGTAACCGTACATTTCTTCGAAAAATGTCGTGTTTCTCTGCATTGGAGTAAGTGATGCAAGAGAGCCCCTTTGCCCCAGGGAGCGCTGACGAAGCGGCAGGGCCCCGCTGCTCCTGCTTGTCGTCACTCGTCGCCAATTCGTGCGTAGACCCCCGTAGCCTTCGGCGCCCCGATCCCTTGCCTTTCGATCGTCGCTCACTTACTTCGATCGGACATTTCGCGTAGGGCTTCTTTCTTGTGGCCAGGACGGACGCGATTGAGCGGACGACGACGCCACACCGGGCTCTTTCCGACCCGTTCACCCTATGAAAGAAGCGGAGAACCGAGTCGAACGATGGACTGCTCTCCGGGCATGACGGAGGTTCACAGTTCCTGCGATTCGGGGCCGGGCCGGGAGGGTGGCGAAGGCGGTCATTCACATGGAGCCTGGTCGGCTGGCAAGCGGTCCGACCATGGCTTCCGGCCTCCATTCCGGGATCGGGAAGGTCCACCGCAGCACCCGGCCGGCGCTGGCCCGCGTTCCCCCGCCGAAGCAATGCAGATCCACGTGGAGCAGCATCCGGAGGCCGCTCACCTGCGGTCCCCCTTCGAGGACATGCAGGGCCACGTGGGCGGATAGGCGAAGGGGTCTGGTGAACGAGTCATGGGCGAGGTAGCGGCAGGCGCGCGGCGGGTGTCGGGAGGCCGTCTCTGGGTCATTGCGGGGCGGTGTTGGGAGGCGCAGCGGGCGGCTGAGGATGGAGCTGTAGGGTCTCGCGGCGTGCAGGGCGGCGCGGGTGCTCGACGGAGGGCCAGGGGGGCTGAGGCGCGGATTGAGGTTCGAGGAGTCGCCAGCTCTCTGTCGGAAGGAGATCGCCCCGCAGCCGACCCTCTCTACCCGGACGACTGACTTTGCCCCCCACTCGCACCGCGGCGGCTCTCTGCGACCTCGGTTGAGCGCCGCAGCGCGGGGCGCGAGACTGTTGAACGCCGGGGCGTGGTCCCGCGCGAGGGTCACGGCTCCTTCCCCTTGCGCGGCTTGCGAGCGCCACTTGCGCCGGCGACCAGGAGGCGTGTAGCGTCCGCGCCTTCTCGAACCTGGGCTACACGCCAGACGAGGTTTCCTGAACCCGGCGATCGGCGCTTGTTGCGGAGGGACCCGAACGGGCCTCTGACGATAGGGCTATTCGGCGCGGCGCGACGCTAGCGCCTGTGGGGGGGAGCAATGGATTCGAGTCCTCCGGAAGTACCTTCCCAAGTCCCCGTGGCCCCTCAAGCCGCAAGCGTGCTCCCCGCGGAGCCTGCCGATGCGCAGGAGCTTCGCGAGGTCCAAGAGGCGCTCCTGCAGAAGCCGAAGGCCGCGTCGCCAGTATTCGCCTTCCTGGTGTCGCTGGTGGTCTTCACCCTTGCCTCGAGCAGGGAGGGGAACTCCGTCCGTGACCTGGTGATCATGATCGCGGTGCTGCTGGTCCATGAGCTGGGTCACCTCGCAGCAATGAGATTTCTGGGCTACACCGATCTCTCCGTGTTCTTCATCCCGTTCCTCGGGGCCGCGGCGAGCGGGAGAAAACGCGGCGCCCCAGGTTGGCAGCAGGCGGTCGTCGCGCTGGCCGGTCCAGTTCCCGGAATCCTGCTCGCCGGGGTCCTGGTGGTGGCGGGCCTGCGGAATCCTTCCTCAGAGCTGCACGAGGTGGCGAGTTGGTTGCTGATCGTGAACGGATTCAACTTGCTGCCGGTGTACCCGCTCGACGGCGCTCGGCTCTTCGAGTTCACGCTCTTCTCGCGCCACCCGCTCCTCGAAACCGGGTTCCGCACGCTGACGGTACTCATTCTGGTCCTGCTCGCCTTGGCCGCCCAGGCGTGGATCATGGGTCTCTTCGCGGTGTTGATTCTCTTTGGGATCCCTAAGGGGCATCGCGAGAGTCGAGCGGCCCACGAGTTGCGAACCGCCGATTCCGCAACCCCTCCAGAACCCCAGATGCTCGACGAGGCCCGCCTTCGGGCCCTGCTCCACAAGGCACGAGCCATGGCTCAGGTTTCGGGGCCTGACGCAAAGGGCCAGTTCGGCCAGGTTGTTCGCTCTCTCTACGACCGCGTCCTCCGGCGCCCGCCGGGAGCGCTCGCCTCGGTCCTCTTCCTCGTCCTTTGGTTTAGCTCGGTCTCCTTCGCCATCGGGGCCGGTGTACTCAACGGCTTCGTCGAGGAGCGTACCCAGGCGGACGCAGTCCTCATGGCGGCAAGCGGCCACTTCGAGCGTGGTGACTACGCCAAGGCCAGCAGCACCCTGGACCAGTGCCGGGTCTTCGAGCTGGGTTCGGCCAGCAAGTACCAACGGCTACGCTGCCAGACGGTGTTGGGGGAGGCGCTGGTGAGCGAAGGTCGCTATCAGGAGGCGGTCCAAGTGCTCAGCAAGGCCATCGGGTCGAGGGCCGCGGCAAGGAGCTTCATGCGCCAGGAGTTGCGCCGTGCGCTCCTGGCGCTCGCCGCAGCGAAGGAAGCGCTCGATGAGGAGGAGGCAGCCGAGAGGCTTCGCGCGAGGGCCCAGGCCATGGCTGAAGACTCACCTGGCACCCGTTCAGCGGGGGACGATCTGGCCCGCCCGTAAGCTTTCGGAGCCGGATCTCCAGAGCAGTGCCGGTCCCTGAACCGTGTCGTCGAGGGAGGCCGCGGGGCACTTTCTGGCCAAGAAGCAAGTGCCTTCGAGCTACTTCGCATTGGCGCCGCGAGCGGGGTCCGCCCAGAACCAGCAACAGCGCCCGTCCTGGGCGGAGCGCTGCAGGCCCCAGTAGATGCCGCGCGGACGAAGGGCATGGCGGGCCTGTCGAGGTAGGGGTGGTGCGATTCCACGCAGCATAGGCCACGCGTGGGCACCGGAGGGCACCTGCGCGTCGCGCCAATCCCCCTTCGCCGACTCAGAGCATTCGGGGATCGAGCCCTCGTCGTCTTCCGCGCTCCTCGCGCACCCCTCCGGGCCCGTCGCTCATCCCGGCCACGTCATCCGTCGCAGCGAGAAGCTCGCCAAAAAGAGGGCAGGGAGGACGCTCGCCGCGGATAGGCGAAAGGATCTGGTGAACCGAGTCAAGGGCGAAGAAGCGGGAGGCGCGCGGCGGGTGTGGGGAGGCCGTTCTGGGTGGCAGCTGGGCGGTGTTGGGAGGAGCAACGAGCGGCTGAGAACCGATCTGTAGGTTCTCGCGGGGTGCAGGGGCGGCGAGGGGTGCTCGTCGGAGGGCAAGGGGGACTGTGCCGGTGGAGATGCCCAGGTCCCCGCCGGCGAGTGGGGTGGTGTCGGGCGGTCAGGCGAAGAGCTCGCCCTGGGCCGGACGGGGGCGGGAGCCCGAGGAGGAGCGGTGGTGGGCAGGTCGAGGTGGTCGAGGATCTTGCGAGCGACTTCGGGTCCTTGATGAACGCAATGATCTCGAGGGCGGAGCTGCACTTGGGGCAGTTGAGACTTTCTGGACCGCAAACACGGCGCATAAGTGAGGCCCAATCCAGGTAGCGATGGCGAGGGTTGGGCGCGAGTTCTGGGAAGAAGGAGTCGTCGCCGAGAGCGGGCTGAGGGGCGAGGCTGGAGCTGGGCGGCGTTGACGGGGCGAGAGGCTCGGGCAGAGAGCCGGCACGCAGGCCCGACCCACCAACGGAGGCTTGCTCGGGCTGGGGGGGCCGAGCCGATGGAGGGCTTGCGCGGGGAGGGAGGCACGATGAGGGGACGCCAGCTCGAGTGTCCGG
>JACRCT010000953.1 GCA_016218885.1 Deltaproteobacteria bacterium
GACGAGGCGGCCGAGCTTCGAGACCTGCGGGAGAAGGAGCAGGCACCTCGCTATCTGCATCGCGGCGTCCGAGCGGAGGAGGAGGCGTTCCAGCGCGCAGTCGCGGCGTATCGGAAGGGTGGCCGCGTGCTCTGGGTCGTCAACGTCGTCGCTCGCGCCCAGGCTCTCGCTGACCGCCTGGAGAAGGAGCTCGAGACCCGAGTGCTCTGCTACCACAGCCGCTACCGGCTCATGGATAGGCAGAGCGCACACACTGCGACGGTGGCCGCGTTCCAGCAGCGGGGCGCCCCAGCGATCGCGGTGACCACGCAGGTATGCGAGATGAGCCTCGACCTCGATGCAGAGGTCCTCATCACCGAGCACGCGCCGGTGACCAGCCTCGTACAGCGGTTCGGCCGGGCCAATCGCCACCTCGCCGTCGAAGGACGCCTGGGCGAGCTCTTGACCTATCTGGCCGAGCGCCTGGCGCCCTACTCCAAGGAGGAGCTCGCGGGCGCCGCAGAGCTTCTTGCCGCGCTGGGCGACGAGCCTGTGTCACAGCACCAGCTCGCCGAGCTTCTCCAGGAGCACGCCCCCGCGCGGCGACTCTCGACCGGCGATTCCTCTTTCCTGGACGGCGGCTACTACGCGGTTCCCGGCGACTTCCGTGAGCCCGGCGACTACGCCCAGCAGTCGGTGCTCGACGCTGACCTTGCGGAGGTGCTCGCCGCCCTCAAAGTGCACCGGCCCATCGATGGGTGGATCGTGCCGGTCCCACGGAAGCACGCGGAGATGGCTGCCGCCGAGGCCAGTGCGCTTCCAGCCCACCTCGGTGTCGCACCAGCGAGCTGCTACCGGTCGGACCGTGGATTCGTTGTCCCTGAGGGGTAAGCCATGGCAAGCACGAAGGCGAAGAGAGAAGCGAAGCCCAAGAAGGCAGGCAGAAACCACGCAAAGAAGGAGTCGAAGCCGGCCACCGAGGCTCCCCTCGAGCTGACCTGGTCGCTCGCCGAGCTTCCGTCGGCCCAGCACAAGACCGGCCTCGCGGGCCTGGTCCTGATGGTCCGCTGGCTCGAGCAACAACCCAGGCGCAAGGGGCTTTGCGAGCTGACCCGGCTCGATGCCGACGGCGCCACGCTGCGCGTCGATCGCACGGGGATGCGCGAGCTGTTCGACGAGACGTACGCAGCGGCAGCGGTCGAGCGAGAAGAAGGCAAGCTCCGAAAGCACCCCAAGACAAAGGCCGAGATCCCGCCCCTGCGTACGGTCGAGCGCGAGGTCAAGGACGAGCGCGGCAAGCTCAAGAAGAAGACCTTCTACGCCTATCCAGCCACGGAGCCCCGCGGGGCTTTCCTGGCGGACCTCGACGACCCCGGCTCGGGGAAGAGCGGCCTGTGGATCAAGATGTGGCGAAGCATGGTCTGGAGCATTCTGCGCGCCATCCCGGCTACTCGAGGGCCCTACGAGAAGCGCGCCGAGGGGCCCTTCACGGATGATGCAGAAGAGGCGTTCGGCGAGCTCACCTCAGGCGCAGACCAGAGCACCGATCTTCCGAGTACCTATTACATCGGCGCCCAGGCGATGACTGCCGAGAGCGTGCCCTTTGGGGACCGCGTGCGTTTCCGCTTTCTGCTCCATTTCTGGCCGTTCGCGGTGGGGCTCTATGTGCCCGGCGTCCTCGACGCGGAGGGCAAGCGGGATTTCCCCGGCTACGCCCTCGCATTCCCCGATCTCGCGGACCTGGAGACCGGCTGCGACGAGATCTACCGGGTGCTCAAGGCGCGCGGCACCAAGGCCTTGGCATATCTACCCGTCGAGGCGGTCGTCGACCTGCCCGCCGAGGGCGCCCTGGACCTCGCCGGCAGGCTCTTCAAGCGCCTGTCCAAGAAGACGGGGGATATGCCCGGCTCCGACCTATTGCTCGGCATCGACGTGATCCATGTCGAGCGCGAGGGCAACAACGTTCGCGTGCGAAGCAGCGCGCGTGTCGAGCCCACTCCGACGATGACCGACGAGTACGAGAGGCTCCGCAAGCGCTATTGGGACCCGTTCTTCCGCCGCCAGATCCTCGCCAATCACATCGCCGGCAGACCGCTCCATCTCGGCTTCAACCGGCTCTTCCAGACCCACCCCTACGAGCGTTTCTTCGCACGACAGGATTCGTACTTCAGGCACGACGCTGAGCAGTTCTTCAAAGAGGACGAAAGGGAGGTGAACGCATGACGCTGCAAACCGAGAAGGCCGAGCGGACGCCCGAGTCGCTCGTGCTTCAAATCGTGACCACCTACATCTCGCGACGGGTCGAGTCGAGGACCGGAATGCGCTGGGCCGAGGTTCAAGGCTCGCCGCGCGAGAAGGACTTCAAGGAGGCGAAAACGAAGGTAGCCAAGGACGCCTTCCTCGCTGTCCGAGCCAGGACCGGCGGGGACTTCGTCAACTACTTCGCCACCACGCTCTGCAGCGTGGCCCAGCACGTCGACGACGAGTCCTACTTCACGCTCTCCCAGCAGCTCCACTCGGACACCGACCGCATCCGCACCCTTACCCTCCTGGCGCTGAGCGCCCGGGGCTGAACTTGGGAGAAGCCATGAACGACCTGAACCTGTTCGCCACCGTCCTGACCCATGCGGCGCCCAGCTCCAACTACCGCGGCGAGAGCGAGGAGAACCGGACCGTCATCCAGAAGATCTCCAAGGGCGGGCACGAGTACTCCGTCATCAGCCCGGAGTCGATGCGCAACGCGCTGCGCGAGATGCTCGCGGCCAAGGGCCTGCCACTCAACCGCTCGCGCCTACACGACGAGGACCAGCTCGCCGTCAAGTACGAGTCCTTCCCCGACGCCAGCAAGTACGCCGACGACTTCCTCTTCGGCTTCATGGTCGCCGACCCGAATGCCGTGAAGAAGAACAAGGGGATGCCAGCCAAGCGCGACAGTGTGCTGCGAATGAACCTCGCCTTGGCGCTCGCACCCTACCGCTTCGATGCGACGTTCCATCAGTCGCCGCTGAGCGGTGGCGAGAACCCGCCCTTCAAGAACGCGAGCACCTCCGCGCTGCTGCACCGCGAGGTGGCCTGGACTGCATACCAGTATCCGTTCGCGCTGGCGCTCGGCGACTGCCGGGCTCACTCGGCGCCGCAGTGGACGCGCGCGCTTCTCGAGTGCATTGGCGAGCTCTCCA
>JACRCT010000954.1 GCA_016218885.1 Deltaproteobacteria bacterium
GATTCCGTCTCCGTGCAGGAGAGGTCAACCCACGGGGAGATCAGCACTTGCTGGACCAACGCCGGCCCCCCCTGGTCGCGAGCGGCCAGCGCCGCGACCGCGGCCAGGTTGCCTCCGGCGCTGTCGCCCGCGACGCCGATTCGTGTCGGGTCGCCGCCGATCTGATCGGCGTGCGCCCCGACCCAGCTCAACGCCGCTACCGCGTCCTGCGTCGCCGCTGGGAACTTCTGCTCGGGGGACAGGCGGTAGCCGACCGAGACGACGAGGCATTCCGCACCGTCCGCGAGGAAGGTGCAGAAGGCGTCGAACTCGTCGAGCGTGCCGAGAACGAAGCCGCCGCCGTGAAAGAAGACGAGTACCGGTAGAGGCAGGCGCCCGGGACGGACGTAGGTGCGCAGCGGAATCGGTCCGGCAGGGCCGGGAATGGCCAGGTCGCCCACTACGGCCATCTCTCGCGGGGTGCCGAGCCAGGAGGGAAGCAGGAAGCTCGCGCGGGCCTCGCCCGGCGTGAGCGTAGAAGTGGGCGTGGATGGCTCGAGCGCGAGCCGGGTCAACAGGGCGTCGGCCTGCGGGTCGAGGCGACCATTCGTGTAGGCAGGGTAGTGACTCATGGGGCTTCCTTCTTCAACGGTTGTCGGCCTGATCGATCCAGGCGATCAGCTTCTCGAGCAGACGCATCGCTTCGGCGCGCTCTATGACCGAGAGCCCGGCCTCCGGGTCGACCGTCGTCCTCCCCGTCCTCCAGAGCCGTAGCGGGACTGAGGCCAGCTTCTTCCTGCCGGCCGAGGTGATCTCGACGAGCACCCGTTTGCCGTTGGAGGGATCCCGCCTGCGCGTGATCCAGCCGGCCCGCTCCATCGTTCCCAGCATGGAGGTCGCGGTGGGACGGTCGGCGAAGATCAGCTCGGCGATCTCGCTGGGAGCCAGGCTCCGGGATTCCACGAGCTTCCGGAGCAGGTAGATCTGCTTCGGGTTGATCCCGTGGGGACTCAGGTCATGAGCGATACGGCGCTTCCATTTCAGGTGCGCGCGGGAGACGAGCTCCATGAGGCGATCCGCCATGATTAGAAGTCTAATTATAATCCCACCCCATGGCAAGGTCCCGGGCGACGGCACTGCGGCACGTTCAGAGGGAACGAAGTGAAGCGTCTTCGGGGGAGCGTCGTGCTGGTGGCCACGGGCGGGATCGCGCGCGCCAGACCGGTGACGGGGCGGACGGCGGAGCAGATCGTTCTCCACGGGGAGTGTGACAGTCGGAGACGGCATGAGACGTCACAACGCCTAGGGACTGTGACGGTCCCTGCGTCCATTGCGGCCGGCATAGGTCGGGGCCGGGGCATCAGGATCGCGCTGGCCTTCGCTCCTTTGCCACACGGCCGGCCGGAGCTTGCTGCCGAGCGCCCTTGGCACCAACGTTGCTGTGGGCTGGCCTGCACTGGAGGAACGCATGGACAAGATCCTTCGGATCGACATGGCAGCGGCGGGCGGGCCAAAGGCGTCGGTGGAGCCGGTGGGGAAGTACGCCGGCCTGGGCGGCCGCGGCCTCACCTCGGTCTTCGTGGCGGACGAGGTCGAACCGACGTGCCACCCGCTCGGCGCCGGTAACAAGCTGGTCTTCGCGCCCGGCCTCCTTTCGGGGACTCCGGCCTCGACGAGCAGCCGCATCTCGGTCGGCTGCAAGAGCCCGCTCACGGGCGGCATCAAGGAGGCGAACGCCGGCGGGCAGGCTGCCGCGGCCATGGCCAGGCTCGGCTACGCGGCAGTCGTCCTCGAGGGAAAGCCGGCCGGGAACGACCTCTGGAAGATCGTCCTCGGCAAGGACGGGGTCTCGTTCGAGACGTGCAACGACCTGCGGATGCTCGGGAACTACGACACGGTCGAGAAGCTCATCGCCGTGCACGGCAAGAGCTGCGCTTACATGACCATAGGCCAGGCCGGCGAGCTCAAGCTGGGCGCCGCCTCCATCGCGTCCACCGACCGCGAGCTGCGCCCCACGCGCCACATGGGCCGCGGTGGGGTGGGCGCGGTCATGGGCTCCAAGCAGGTGAAGGCGATCGTGCTCCAGGAGGAAGGGACCTCCTTCGCCAAGCCCGCGGACCCGGAGAAGTTCAAGGTCGCCGCCAAGGCCTTCGCCGAGGGGCTGCGGCGCCACGCCGTCACGGGGCAGGGCCTGCCGTCGTTCGGCACCGACGTCCTCACGAACGTTCTCAACGAGGCGGGCGCGTACCCGACCCGGAACTTCAGCACCGGCCAGTTCGAGGGCGCCTCGAAGATCAGCGGCGAGGCGCTGGCGGCTCTGGAGACCGAACGCGGCGGCAACCCCACACACGGCTGCCAGCGCGGCTGCGTCATCCAGTGCTCCGGCATCTTCCACGGTAAGGACGGCAAGTACCTCACGAAGCAGCCCGAGTACGAGACGGTCTGGTCGCACGGCGGCCACTGCGGTATCGACGACCTGGACGTCATCGCCCAGCTCGACAAGCTCGACGACGACATCGGCCTCGACACGATCGAGGTGGGGGTCGCGGTCGGCGTGGCCATGGAAGGGGGCATTCTGGCCTTCGGCGACGGACCCGGGGCCATCCGGATGGTCGAGGAGATCGGCAAGGGGACTCCACTTGGCCGCATCATCGGCTCGGGCGCCGGCATCACCGGCAAGGCGCTCGGCGTCGAGCGGGTCCCGGTGGTGAAGAACCAGGCGCTCCCGGCCTACGACCCTCGGGGAGTCCAGGGGATCGGCGTGACCTACGCGACCACGCCGATGGGTGCCGATCAC
>JACRCT010000947.1 GCA_016218885.1 Deltaproteobacteria bacterium
CGAAGCGCAACGTCGAGGGCTGGCTCGCCGGAGGCTTGGCGACGGCGCGGGCCCAGGCCGGGGCCGACTCGTACTTCTCGGGCCTGGGCAGGGCGCTGGAGAAAGAGGCCGCCATCGACGCGCAGAGCCTGCTCTCGGGAGACGCGAAGAAGGACCTGATCACCGCTTGGGGCCAAGGAGCTTCCCAGTACGCCGCGACAGGCAACCCCTATGCCCCTGGCGAGATCCCCGGACCCGCGCCCGCCATCGACGGCGATACTCCGCTCAATCGAAACGCGCAGCAGTTCCAGGAGTCCGGCCTGTCCGGTGGCGTGGCCTTCGGAGGCGGCGTCGGCCCCGCCGCCATGAAGCAGCGGCTCGAGATGGGCCGCATGCTGCGCGATTTCGCCGACGGCAAGTTCGGCAGCGGGCTGCTCGCCATCGTGGAGCTGCGTCAGGGAAGAGCCGGAGAGCTCCTGCAGCTCACCCTCCAGCAGCCGTCGGGCAACGCCGCCTTCGACGCCCACGTGATGCGCGCCGCCCCGCTGGCGGTGGGGACGCTCAAGCCGCCACCGGAGAAAGGCGTCGGCATCCACCCCGAGGGCCTGCGCAGCACCTGGTCGTTCGAGGGACACATCGTCTACAAGCGCAAGCTTCGCGACTTCAACCTCCTGCGCGACGGCTGGTACCTGGGGCTCATGAGCGCCGCCGGGCTGGCGACGGGCACCTTCGACGAGACGACCGGAGAATCGGAGTTTCCCGACTTCCGGCACCCCGAGTTCCGGCTGAAGGTGAAGCTGCTCCAGGTCTACTGACTTAGGAGTCCGCCCCCGGACTTCTCCCTTGGGGGAAGGCCATAGGGGGCGCTTGCCTGCCTGCCTGCCGATGCCCAACCCACCCAGCATTGGGAAGTGGCCCATTCGGCAGGGGGTGGGGGGATGCGGCGAATAGGTCTTCTGGCGGCGCTGGGGATGGCCCTCTCTTGCGGACCGATGGACGGCGCTGACGAGCAGGCGGCACAGCTGCCTTTCCTGATCTTCTCCGACGCGCGGAACAACCTGACCACCGACCCCGGCGACACCCTCGTGAAGATCCACTACCCCGTCGATTGCTCGAGCCGAACGCTCGCCGTGAGCGGCCTGCACCTCGAGATCGTGGCGCAGGGCTGTCACTACTCCAATGCCTGGAACCTGAGCTACGCCCTGACCATCGACAGGAACAGAGACGGTCGCTTCGGCCCTGGTGACGAGGTCACGGTCAGCGAGCAAGGGCGGGGAGACTTCGACCCGAACCGCGCCGGCGCCTATCGGGTCCGGCTCTTCTACGGCAATTGCGATCCGCCCCAGCTGCTGGCCATCGGGGACTGGCACGCCGAGTAGGACGCCCGGTTCTGGCAGACCAAAGCCGCCGCCCAATCCGCGCAGTAGCCAGGAGCCGGTTCCGATGCGACGCTGCGGCGCATGGTGGCTTCGCACGTGATCGACCGTCCCCTCGTTTTCGACGCTCATTGCGACGTCGTGCAGGCCCTCTGCGACCGTGGAGTCGACCTCGCGCGTCGGCAGCGCGCCACGCACTTCGATCTCCCCCGCGCCCGTGCCGGAGGGCTCGGGGCGCAGTTCTTCGCTCTCTTCGCCGATCCGGCTCACTACCGGGGTGCGGCCGCCTGGCGCCGAACGCAGCAGATGCTTGCCGCGCTCGAGGCGGTCGCCGCGCGTCATCCGGACCGCTTGGCCCTGGCGCGCAGCGCCGCGGAGATCCGCGCGAGCTGGTCACAAGGCCGGCTTGCGGCGCTCGTCGGGCTCGAGGGAGCGCACGGCCTGGGCTCCGGCGACGAGCGGCGCGTGCTGGCCCGCTTCGGCCGTCTGGTGCGACATGGCCTGCGCTACCTGGGGCTGACCTGGAACAACTCCAACGCCCTCGCCGGCGCCGCGGTGGACGGAGGGGGCGGCCTGACCGCCCTGGGCCGCCGCGTGGTGCGCGCCTGCCAGTGCCAGGGAGTCCTCATCGACGTCTCGCACTCCAGCGATCGGACGGCGTGGGACGTCCTCGCGCTCGTACGCGGGCAGATCATCGCCTCCCACTCCAATGCGCGCGCCCTCTGCGACGTGCCCCGAAACCTGCCCGACGACCTGCTTAGAGCGATCGGGCGCCAGGGCGGCGTGGTCTGCGCGAACTTCTACCCGGGCTTTCTCGACGAGCGCGCCTTCGGGCGAATCGCGCAGAACCTGAGGGCCTGTGCGCAGAAGACTCGTGAGATCGAGGAGCGCTACCAGGACGCCCCTTCCCGGCGGATGGAGGCCGAGCGCCGCCTGGCGCTGACCACGATGCGCAACGTTCCCCGCGTTCCCCTTTCCCGAGTGGTCGAGCACATACATCACCTCGTACGGGTCGCCGGCGAGCACGCGGTGGGCATCGGGTCGGACTTCGACGGGATCCTCTTGACCCCCAAAGGCCTCGACGACGTCTCTGCCTTCCCGCGGCTGGAGCGGGCGCTCGCGCGCCGTCTTCCGGAGAGTGTCGTCCGCGGCGTCCTCGGACAGAACCTGCTGCGAGTCGTCGAGCAGGCGGAGAGCGTCGCCTAGGCCCTGTCAGGCCCGCCGGCGATCGCCTCGCCGAGCCAGCGGCGAGCTTGATGACCCATGCGGCCGCCTTCCTCGCCGAACAAGAGCCCATCGAGCCAACCCATGGCTCCTCGGTGAAGCGCCACCATCCGGTACGCGGCCTCGGCGACACGGCCGAAGGCAGGGTGCCTCAGGTAGAGCCGCAGCGCCCTGCCCCGCTTCCCCGCCGCGAGCGAACGGGCGACCGCCTCCGCGCCGCGGACCACCCGTCCCCCAGGCTCGACGAGGTGAACTGCCACAGCCAGGCTCTCGGGCTCGAGCCCCGGAATGCGAGCCTGAGCCTCCAGGGCAGGGAGGTATTCGACCTCCTCCGCCGTGAGCTCACGCCAGACCGCAACCCACCTCCGGCAGAAGGCGCACTCGGAGTCGTAGACCATCACCGGTCGGCCCAGAGGCGCAAAGGCGTCACTCCCGCGAATCGTCTTGTCGGTCATGCGGGCGCGCTCCTTGGATCGTCCTCACCATAGATGTCGAGGAGCTGAACCCGATGCCCGACGACACCTCCAGGAACCAGACGCCCGCGACCTCCACCGAGACGCGGCAGCAGGAATCGGCGCCCCCCTCGAGCGACTCGGTCTTTCCCAAGCAGCGGGGTCCCGGCGAGTTCGGCACCCATGGCGGCCCCGCACGCAAGCCCAAAGAGCAGTCCAAGCCCACGGGAATACCAGAGAGTTGAGCGCTGTCCACGGGCTCGGCCTCTAGTCGTCGAAGTCGCCGAGCTCTTCCCTCGAGCGAAGCACTGGGCCCGACTCTCCTTCTGCTCGCAAGGCCGGTCCTCCGCGCTGGCCGGGGCCCCGTCCCGGCGGCAGATAGGACTGCTCACCCGTGTGCTCGAGAACCTCCTCCAGCTCCTGCGCTCCAGGAGCGCTGCTCTCCTCGAGGTGCGGGGCTGACATGTCCCTGATGCGCGGGGGATCGCCAGGCTCGATGTGGTCGGTCGGGACCTGCGCGCCATCCATCGGCTGCCCGGCGTTCGAAAGCTTTCGACCCTCTACTTCGCGCATGCCTGCCTCCTTCGGCTCCATGCCCTGAAACCTCGACGCCCTCACATTGAGGCTCGACGACGTTGCGCGACATGGATCGATCGACCGATCCCTCGGCCGCCAACACGAGGAGACGCCGTGGCCTTCCGCAGCCGGGAACAGCTGGCCGCCTGCTGCCAGGTGCTGATGGGCCGGGTGGGGCTTTCGTCCCTATGGACGGCCCGGGGGCCTGCCGAGAGCGCGGTCCACGCCCTCGAGCGAGATGGGCAGAGCTTCACCTCGGAGCAGCGGATGATGCTTCTGGCCTGCCTCTCGCTTTGGCAGGGCCAAGGCGTGATGAGAATGGCCGATTTCCTCTCTCGCCTGCCCAGGACGGAGGCGAGCGAGGTGGCGGTGCTCATCGACGCGGCGGCGCACGGACCCGAGGCGGTCGACCAATGGTTGGCGCACTTCGGCTCCCAGCGCCCCGAGCCCCACCCCGCCCCTTCCTGAGGATGGATCGACCTCGCTCATGGTCTTGGCCGCTCGGTCCCGAGCGGGCTGCGTTCGGGGTGGTGGGTCACGAAGAGCCTGTGGGGACGCGTGCTCCCCTTCAAGGGCTGAGGTCGCGGTCGAGGCGACGAGCATGAAACTGCTCCGGCCCCATCGTCAGTCCAAGGAGGTGTTGAGCCATGACCTATCTGATGCTCTTCAAGTACACGCAGAAGGGGTTGGAGAACATCCGCGAGTCACCCAAGCGCGTGGAGTCGGCGAAGCAGGTGATCAAGGCCGTCGGCGGCGAGGTGAAGGCGTTCTACCTGCTGATGGGCGAGTACGACACCGCCATGCTGGTGGACGCGCCCAACCCCGAGGCCATCGCCAAGGCCTCGCTCTCGGTGGGGTCGCGAGGCAACGTCACGTGCAAGACGCTGGCTGCCTTCAACGAGGGCGAGTTCAACAAGATGATCTCCGCGCTCCCGTAGGCCGCGCCCGCCGGGCTGGCCTCCGCGCCAGCCCAGCTCACTTGTAGGGGACGACGAGCTCGCCCTTGCGACCTGCCTCGCGCAGGGCGAGACCTTCATTGGCGCGGCGTGCGGCGATGGGCCCGATGAAGAAGCCTGCGGGCTGGGAGTGGCGAAAGTGCTTCTTGAGGAAGCTGCGCAGCTGATCGAAGACCCCGCGCAGCAGGTCGGGCTTGGTCATCAAGCGCTGGCGGTCGCCCACCACGTCGAGCTCGGACCAGAGCTTGCCGGAGCGTAGCTCGTCCTCCTCCATGCGCGAGCGCTCCCAGTGGATGACCGGAGAGCGAACCTCATCGAGCTCGAGCATGCCCTTGTGCGGGCCCTTGCGGATCTCCCGCGCGACCAGCTCGCCGGCCTTGGGCAGGGCGAGGTAGTAGGCTTCGTCGGTCAGGAGCGGCACTGCGGCGGCGTTGGCGGGAAAGGGGCGAAATCCACGCGGCGAGGCCTCGGGGTAGATCTCGAAGCCGAACGACTCGATCCCCCGCAGGAAGCTCAACTCGTCCTCGGGGGTCATGAAGAAGAACAGGGTGTGGGCCATGGTGCTCGCCTTGGGGATAGCGTCTTTCTGCCAGCGGACGGGCCTGGTCAGGCGACGCGGAGGATGAAGCACTTGAGGTAGCGGGTCTCGCGAACTCCCAGCAGCACGGGATGATCACGGCCAGCGCCGCGCTTCTCGATGATCTGCACGTCACGCTTCGAATCGGCGGCCGCGGACCGCAGGATCTCCTCGAAGTGGGCCTCGTCGAGGTGGAAGGAGCAGCTCGCCGAGACCAGCACCCCGCCGGGCTTGAGCAGCTGCAGGCCGCGCAGGTTGATCTCCTTGTAGCCGCGCTCCGCTGCGGGAACCGAGGCCTTGCTCTTGGCGAAGGCGGGCGGGTCGAGGACGATGATGTCGTAGCGCTCGGCCGACTCGGTCTTCTGTTTGAGGAAGTCGAAGGCGTTGGCGGTGACCACCTCGAGGTGCGCCGCCCCGTTGGCCCGGGCGTTGTCGCGGATGAGGGGCGCCATCTGCTCGCTGATCTCCACCGCGGTGACCTTCTGGCAGCCCCGGGCCAGCTGCAGCGCGAAGCCGCCGACGTAGGAGAAGCAGTCCAGGCCCACGCCGCGGGCGTAGGGCGCCAGCGCCAGCCGGTTCTCCCGCTGATCGAGGAAGCCCCCCGTCTTCTGGCCGGCCATCAAGTCGACCTGCAGGACCACCTCGCCCTCGTGGTACTCGACGCGCTCCGGCACCTGCCCGGCCAGCAGCCCCTTGCGCTGCTCCAGCCCCTCGAGCAAGCGGACCTTGGCGTCGCTGCGCTCGACGATGCCGCGGGGCCGGTAGATCTCCTCGAGGAGCTCGCGGAACAGGTCGCGTCGCGCCTCGGCGCCCTGGGTCAAGAGCTGCACCGACAGGTAGTCGCCGTAGCGATCGACCACCAGCCCAGGAAGCAGATCGGCCTCTCCATGGACCGCGCGCCAGGCGTCGGCCCCGGGGAAGGTCGCCTCGCGCAACTCCTTGGCAGCGCGGATGCGCGCGGCGAAGAAGTCGCGGTCGCAGGCGAGGTCCTCGCGGGTCAGCTGGCGCAGAGCGATCTGGCTCTTGGAGCTGTAGAAGGCACGGCCGCGGAACCACCCGCGCGCATCGACCACGCGCACGACCTCGCCGCCGGCAAGCCGCGGCTCGCCCGCCAGATCCGAGCGGTAGATCCACGGATGGCCGCCGGCGAGCCGATCGGCGCCGCGGCGGGTGATGGTGACGGTGGGCTCGGACATGTGCGGCAGGTGCTCCCTCGCCCCCGGAAAGCTAGAACGACACGATCTCGCCGGCCTCGACTCCGCCCTCGTTCTCGCGCAGCCGGCAGGCGGCGAAGCGCGTCTCGTGCGGGAGGAAGACGATGGTCCCCGTCTCCACCGCCTCCGCGAGCAGCATCTTCTTCTCCTCCAGCCCCGTGAGCGGGTAGAGGTCGGAGGCCATCTGCGCGGCGAGCTTGAGGTGCCCGGCGGTCGGCAGCAAGTCGCCCGCGCAGAGCACCTCGACGCCCTCGCCCCCGATGTGAAGCAGCTGCTGGCCCACGGTGTGTCCCTCGGTGACGCAGACCTCGATCCCCTCGAACAGCTCGGTCTCACCCTCACACAGGTGCAGCCGGCCGGACTGCTCGAGCTTGGCGAAGTCCTCGAGGCGGAAGCTGGACGCGTCGCGCTCGGTGGGGTGATGGGCCCAGCGGAACTGCCGTCGCTGGAGGTGGAAGGTGGCGTTGGGGAAGGCGAGCTCGGTCCCGCCGTCGGGCCGGCGGCGCGTCGTGCCGCCGGAGTGCTCGCAGTGCAGGTGCGTGAGCACGACGTCGGTGATGGCTTCCCGCGAGGTTCCGGCGCGGACGAGCTCGCGGTCCAGGTCGAACTGAGAGCGGTCGACCTGCCAGGAGCGCTGCTCCTCCAGGGACATCTTGTCGCCCAGCCCGGTGTCCACCAGGATCTTGCGCTCACCCGAGTCCACCAGCAGGCAGCGGCTCATCAAGGCGATCCGGTTCTCCTCATCGGGAGGATAGGCCTTGCCCCACTCGCGCCGGGGAACCGGGCCGAAGAGGGTGCCTCCGTCGGTGGCGAAGGAGCAGTCGCGGATCTCGTGGAGCGTGAAGCGGCCGACGCGCAGCGGCATGGGGAACGCCTCCGGCCGAAAAGGGGCGGCGAGTATAATGTCGGCGTTCCGAGGGCGGCAAGCAGGCGGGACACCTTGAGAGGCGAGCGTGGGCTACGAGCTGGTCATTCGGAGCAGGACGCCGCATCAGCCTCTCTCCGAAGCCGACCTCACAGCCGTCCTTTGCGCCGCAGCGGACACCGGGTTGCCCGAGCTTCCGACCGAGCCATTCTCGCTTGGCTCCGAGGCGGGTGCTGCGGCGGCACCCCTGCCATCCCCTGTGGCGCCGGCCCAGCAACCGTCCTGCTCTGGGCCGTGGACCCTTCGCAATGGCAAGGGGCGGCTCGTAGCGCAGCTCTCGCGCCTGGAGGGGCGCTTCCGCGGCGTCGACTTCGAGGTCCTCCTGCCATGCGAGGAGAACGAGCTGCGCCGTGCCTACCTCTTCATCCAGCAGCTTGCCGAGACGCTGGGCGCCACGGTGTTCGATCCGCAGCTCGCCCGCGAGGTGGGCCGGCCCAGCGTCGACGAGGTCGTAGGCAAGTGGAAGCAGTCCCAGGCTTGGCTGGTGGATGTCGCGGGGATGATCGAGGACCCGCGCTCATTGGGGGAGATGGCCTCGACCCCGCCGCTCGTCAGCCGGCGGGGGCTGGCCGTCCTCGCCATCGCCGGCGGATTTGCCTTCGTCTACTGGCTCATCGGCGCCGTGGCCGAGCTGCTGAAGCCCTGACCCACCTTGGGCGAGCCGCGCAGCCTCTTGCCTGCCAAGCGACGCCTTCGCAAGCAGCGAGGCGCTGTCGAGCGGAGCACCGCCCGCGTGCCGCACCTGGGCAACGTTGCCCAGGTGGAGGGGGCCGTCTGCTGGGGGCCTGCACGATTCGCTGAGTTGGCGATGTGCCACGAGCAGAGGCAGGCCGCAAAACTTCGGTAAAACCGGCCTGGACCGGCGAGGCCAGTCCGCGCTTCGGAGGTCAGACCCGTTACTCTGCGCCTCCCACGCCCCACCTGGGCGCGCCGATCGCGAGGTGCACGTGGCCCCCACCCAGAAGCTCGAGATGCCGACCGGCCAAGAGACCGCAAACCTGGTGCGGATGCTGCTGCGCCATGGGCGCCATCCGGAGCGCGAGTCGGCGCGCTACAGGGCCTGCGACGGCTGGCGCAGCGTGAGCTGGGGCGAGGTCTTGGAGAGGACCCGAGCGCTATCCGAGGGGCTGGTCGCGCTGGGGGTCAAGCCGGGCGACCGGGTCTGCATCTTCGCCGCGACACGGCTGGAGTGGTGCTTGGCGGACCTGGCCGTCCTCGGCACCGGGGCAGTCAGCGTGCCCATCTACTCCTCGAATACCGCGCAGGAGACCGAGTACATCATCCGCGACAGCGGAGCGCGGATCGTCTTCGTGGACTCGGACAAGGGCGAGGGCCAGTCTGCCGGCCGCTGGAGCCGCCTGCGGGGTTCGCGCGAGCGCACCCCCTCGGTGGAGCAGTATGTCGCCTTCGATCTGGTGACTCGCCCCGAGGACAAGCTCCTCTCCCTCGCCGACCTCGAGCAGCAGGGCCGCGCGGCCCTGGAGCAGAACCCGGGCGGCCTCGAGGACCGCGCCGCACGGATCGGCCCCGAGGACCTCAGCTGCATCCTCTACACGTCGGGGACGATGGGCGCACCCAAGGGCGTGATGCTCACCCATGCCAGCTGGGTCTCCCAGTCCTTCGCGGTGATGCAGGCGCCCGTGCTGGTCCCAGACGATCTCGTGTTCCTGTTCCTGCCGCTGGCGCACTCGTTCGCGCGGGCGGTGGAGGCCACCTGGATCTGCCAGGACGTGCGCATCGCCTTCGCCGAGTCGGTGGAGAAGATCCTCGCCAACTGCGCCGAGGTGAAGCCGACGGTGGTTCCCTCGGTGCCACGCGTCTTCGAGAAGGCCTTCAACCACGTCGTGGCCGAGGGCAGCGCCAAGCCGGGCCTGCAGGGAGCGCTCTTCCGCAGGGCGATGAGGCAGTACGAGCAGTACGTGCTGGCGAGGCAGGCGGGCCGGCCCTTCCGCTCCCCGGAGTGGGCGCTGCTCAAGAAGGTCATCTTCGGGTCCATCGCCAAGAAGCTCGACGCCAGGTTCGGCGGCCAGGTGCGGGCCTTCATCTCCGGCGGCGCGCCGCTGGCCCCGAAGATCGCCCTGTTCTTCGAGCTCTGCGGCCTCCACATCCTCGAGGGCTACGGGCTGACCGAGACCTGCGCCCCGACGCACGCCAACCTGCTCGACCGGAACCGCATCGGGACCGTGGGCCCCGCCTTCCCGGGCGTGGAGGTGCGCATCGCCGAGGACGGCGAGGTCCTGCTGCGCGGCCCCACCATCATGAGGGGCTACTACCAGCTCCCGCAGGAGACGGCGGCGGCCCTCTCCCCCGACGGCTGGCTGCGCACCGGCGACATCGGGGCCGTGGACGACGATGGGATGCTGCGCATCACCGACCGCAAGAAGGACCTGATCAAGACCTCCGGCGGCAAGTACATCGCCCCGCAGATGCTCGAGAACGCGCTCAAGACCGAGCCGCTCATCGGCCAGGTCTCCATCCACGGCGACGGCCAGAGATACGTGTCCGCCCTGCTGACGGTCTCCACCGAGCACGCCAAGCGGTTCGCCGAGCAGAACCAGCTCCCCTTCGGGACGCTGAGCGAGCTCTGCCAGAAGCCCGAGATCCGCGCGCGGATCCAGGCCGCGGTCGACGCGCTCAACGCCACCCAGCCCTCGTACGCGACGATCAAGAAGTTCGCCCTCCTGGACCACGAGTGGTCGCAGGAGACCGGCGAGCTGACCCCGACGCTCAAGGTCAAGCGCGCGGTCGTCGCGCAGCGCTACAAGGACGTGCTCGAGGAGCTGTATCGGTGAGGGACCAGGTTCCGATCCGCAAGCTCCTCTGCTAGCGGCAGCGGCTCCGGGCGCGAACGACCACCTTCCTCAGCTCCTCGGCGAGGGCCATCCCCAGGGCGCACCCCGCAGCGAGCAGCCACACCTCCGACGACACGGGGGCGGTGCCGTACACGGCGTTGCCCGCCGCGGTGTAGGCGATGGCGACCACGAGGACGAGCTCGGTCACCACCCCCACGCGGATCCACGGATTGGCCAGCGTGGGGGCGAGCATCGACCGCCGGTCGCTCCGACACACGAAGACGTTGGCGACCTGCATGACCACGATCGTCAGCAGGCAGGCCGTCGTCGCCTCGGCATAGAGGGCCATGGGGACGGTCTGTCCGCGCTGCCAGCCCGCTTTCGCGAGCACGAAGAAGAAGACCGCCATGGACCCGGTCGCCTCGAGCAGACCCAGGAAGAGGTAGGCGCGCGCGAGCAGGCCTGCGGTGACCAGCCGTTCGTCCCGCCGGCGCGGCGGGCCGCGCATGACCTCGTCCGTGGGCCGCTCGGCGCCCAGACCGAGCGCCGGGAGGAGATCGGTCCCGAGGTCCACCGCCAGGATCTGCAGCACCGTCAGCGCGAGGGGCACGCGCAGGAGGCTGAAGGCGAGATAGGGCACGATCTCCGGGACGTTGGAGGTCAAGATGTAGGTCATGAACTTGCGGATGTTCGCGAACACGGCTCGCCCTTCCTCGATGGCGTTGACGATGCTCGCGAAGTTGTCGTCCGCGAGCACGATGTCGGCGGCCTTCCGGGCGACGTCGGTCCCGTCCCGCCCCATGGCCACGCCGATGTCCGCGGTCCGCAAGGCGGGGGCGTCGTTCACACCGTCGCCGGTGACCGCGACGACCTCCCGCTTCTGCTGCAGCGCGACGACGATACGCAGCTTCTGGTCCGGCCCGAGACGGGCGAAGAGAACCTCCGGGGCGTCGAGGGCGAGCTGCAGCTGGGTGCTCGACATGCGCCGGACCTGCTCTCCGGTGACCACCACGGGTGAGGCAGAGTCGACCAGGCCTATCCTCCTCGCGACCGCCAGGGCCGTCTGCGGGTGATCGCCCGTCAGCATGATCACCTTCACCCCCGCGGCGCGGCATCGAGCGAGCGCCCCGGGGACCTCGGGGCGCGGCGGGTCCTCGAGCCCGACCAGGCCCGTCAGCACGAGCTCGCTCTCATCGGGGGTGGTGGCGCCCATCGGCAATCGCCGGAAGGCGAAGGCGAGCACCCGCAGCCCATCCTCGGCGAAGCGGGTCTCGGCGGCGGCGAAGGCCTCGCTCAGGCCGAGGTCGAGGGGCACGACGCGCCCGTCCACCAGCGCCGCCGTGCACAGCGGCAGGAGCGCCTCGAGCGCCCCCTTGGTGTACTGCACCGGCCCCTGGGGCCCCGCGTGCAGCGTCGTGAGCCGCCTCCGCGAGGAGTCGAAGGGGACCTCGGCCAGGCGCGGGTATCGAGGCAGGTCCCCGGCTGCCTCGGCAAGCTCGATGAGGGCTCGCTCGGTCGGATCGCCGATCCGCGCGCGCGAGGAGCCCCGCTCCACCACCTGGGCGTCCTCACAGAGGAGCGCCGCCAGGAAGACCTCGCCATGGCGGACGATGTCAGTGGCGGTCAGCTGCGCCGGTTCGAGTGTCCGCAGCGACAGGAAGAGCCGGGCCGCGGTCATCTTGTTCTCGGTCAGGGTGCCCGTCTTGTCGGTGCAGATGACCGTCGCCGCGCCCAAGGCCTCGACCGAGGGCAGGTGTCGGACCAGGGCATTTCGCCGCGCCATGCGCTGCGCGGCCATGGCGAGAGAGAGCGTCACAGTGGGCAGCAACCCCTCGGGCACGTTGGCGACGAGGATTCCGATGGCGAAGAGGAAGGTGTCCCAGAAGGGCAACCCCGCCAGCCGCCCCAGCGCGAAGAAGGCAACACCCAAGGCGA
>JACRCT010000948.1 GCA_016218885.1 Deltaproteobacteria bacterium
CGTGCAGGCCAAGGACGCGTTCGGGAACCCGGCGAGCGAGTCGCCGCGCGCGAAGGCCGAGCTGGGCAAGACCGAGCTGCGGCCTCTGGCCCCAGGCGAATGGACCCTCGAATACCGGGCTCCGCTGCGCCTGGAGCGTGGCGCGGACACCGTGGTCGTGGAGCTGGGCGCCCTCTCGGCGAAGAGCCGGGTCGCCCTCACCCCGAACCTCGCGGGGGTGGAGGTCGCGCCCCGGTTCGGCGTGCTCGGCACTGGCTCGCTCGCCGCACCCTACCTTTCCGCGGAGGCCGGCTATCACTTCGAGCTGAGGGGCCAGCCGGTCGTCGTGCTCGCGGAGGTCAGCTGGTACGCCTTCTCCCGGGTCGAGACGCTGGGGTCCGGCGAGGTGCTGCAGGGCCGCCACGACTTCCTCACCGAGATGGCTGCGGTGGCGTGGCGCCGTCCCTTCGGCAAGAGCCACCAGTGGGTCTTCCAGGCCGCCCTGGGCGTCGGACTCAGCGAGGCCCTCAGCAGCCTGCGCGTCGACGACCAGCCCGAGACGAGCCAGCGCGGTATCGGGTTCGTCTACGAGGTGGCCTTCGGCGTCCAGCGCAAGCTGTGGCGCGGCGGGCCCTTCCTCGAGCTGCGCTACCGCCACCACGGCAACCTCGGCATCTCGAACCTGAAGGGGCAGCTCGGCGCGCTGCTCGTCGACGTGGGGTATCGCTATGAGGCGCTCTGAGGGGCTCACGGCGGCGCGCCTCGCCGCTCTCCTGCTCGTCGGCACCGTCGCCGCCGCTGCAGCCTCGGCGTGTCGCGACAACTCGTCGCTCACTCCGCCGATGCTGTCCGCAGTCGAGCCCGCGAGCGGAGGAAATGGGTCCGACCTGGCCATCAAGATCGTGGGCCAGGACCTGTGGACCAAGGCCGAGCAGAGCCTGGAGGGCCAGCCCACCGTGCTGGACATGAGCTTCCGCGCCTGGCTGGGCGAGACCGAGCTCGGGGACGTGCAACGCATCGACTCGACGCGCCTGGCGGCCGTCGTCCCTGCCGGTCTCCCCGCGGGAATCCACGCTCTGCGAGTGATGGGGCCCTGGGGCGAGGCGACGTTGCCTGCGGCCTTCACCTCCCTGGCCGTCCTGGCGGGTACGGCTTCGACGAGCGCTCCTGCGGTGGTGGTCGGCCAGGGCTTCTTGGCGACGCTGACCGTGCAAGGCACCACCGACGTGCGTGGAGTGCTCCCCACGCTGCAGCTCGCGGGTAGTGGAGGGGTCGAGCTGCGAGGAGGGACTCACTCGGCTCTCGACGTCTCGCCTCTGGCCCCGGCGTTCTTCTCGTTCGAGCTGCGCGCCACTCAGGCGGGGACGGTGACGCTCCTCTTCAGCGCCGAGGGGACAGGCGTCGCGCTGGGCCAGCCCCTGGCCATGGAGCCGGTGGCAGTGACGGTCGAGATCCTCCGGTCTGCGCCAGCGTTGTCGGGCGTGGTCACCGCGAGCCCGGCCGTGGTCACGGTCGGTCAGAGGATCACCGTCGCGCTCGAGGTCTCGAACTCGGGCAGCGCGGATGCGATCGGGGTGACGCCAGGAGAGGTGGTGGTCTCGGGAGACGGAGGCGCTTCGCTCGAGAACGATAATGAAGCGCAACCCCAGGACATTCCCGCCGGAGGAGCGCGGATATTCGCCTGGACCTTCCTTGCTACGCAGGCCGGCAACGTGGCATTCGCCGTGGGGGCGCAGGGCACCGATCCTTTCGGCGGTGCGGACCCCTCTCTCACGTCGGAGAGCTCGGGCACTGTGGTCATCGAATCGAGGTGATTCCCGGGCGCGTCACCCTGGGCCGGCCGTCGACCACACCGACTCGCGCACCTCCCCTCCTTCCTCCTGGGGGCGTGGGCGTCCCGCCCGCGGCTGCCGGGCGTAGCTTTGCGGCCTCACAGCGAGTCACGTCGGAGAGGGCGGAGCAGAGTCGACAGTTTGATGACGCTGGGCCTTCTTGGTCGTGCATTATCGACAGGCAAGACAGCCATTCGGGTGCCAACATGGAGGATAGATGAACCAACAAAGCCTCATGCTGCGCGAGACGTACTCCAAGATGCGAGACGACCAACTGCTCCAGTTGGCCGAATGCGAGCTGGAGCAACTCACGCCCGAGGCACAGCAGGCCCTTCAAGCCGAGCTCAACGCTCGGAAATCGGGGTGCGCCCAGCGGGCACGTGCCGGCAGCTCGCCGTCAGCAGCCAGCGGGACCGAAGAACAGCTTCAGACCCTTGTCGGTCAAGCACGCACGATGGCCTGCCCTTCATGCAAGAGACGCGAGGAGCCGCTCAATGCGTTCAAGCTGGAGCGTGTCACAAGCATCCTTGTCCGTGTCATTCACACTCGCGCCATCATGGTCGGGTGCCCCACATGCATAGAGGCACGGGCAAAGAGCTGGAATTTCACTACCTACATGCTTGGGTGGTGGCACTTCCCACTCGGCATCGCCGCCACCATTGCAGCGCTGGCCACGAATTCACCTGCGCTTGGCGCCCGAAAGAGGAAGGCGCCCACCAGCGAGTTCCTCCTCTACGTGCAGATCCACCAGCAGGCCATCGCATCTGCACTTGCGGAGGCAGAGCCTGTTGCGCCGAGTTTTTCTCCTGAACGCGCCGATCAGCCCCCGACGGCCCCTGAAGCATTTCGAACGCATGGAGTCCGAATCGAATAGTCTCTCGCACAGGTGCTCGAAGAAGGGGCTTTTCCATGCGCAGCGTAGGTTGGGCATACCTCGTGGCATTCTCCATCGACATGGCGATGAGCGGAGCGTCCCTGGTTTTCCCTTCAGTCGAAACCATCAGCGACATCATCAGCCTTCCTCTCATGCTCGCCGCCGCGGTGGTTTTTGCATTCGGAGCCACAGGGCTACTTCGCCCCCGGGCGCGTGTTTATAATCCTACCGGCGTATTATCTATTGATGATGGGCATCGGACTTCTCGTTTCGGCATATTCACTCATGACCCGGCCGCCGAACGCTTCGACCTTCGACCTGCGTTCTATCCACGCCCACATTCCGTGGTTTAAGACCTTGCTGTGGTCGCTCTGGGTCCCCTGGCTTGCGTCCACCCTCTACGGCTTCATTGTCTTCTGGAGGGATGCTGCGCACGCCGAGCACCGAGATGGAGCGGGAGCAGGTGTAACCGTCCCAGGCCCAGAGGCGACGCCCCCTATGCAACCGCCTGGCCATAGCGAGTAGTCCCTTCGTCGGAAGATCTTGCGCAAGATGGCAAGGACTTCGGACTCCAGGCTTCAGACCCCAGGTATAGCCTTGGCTTCTGGCGAGGTTGGAAGCCTGGGGCCGCTTGACCTGAAGCCTGGGGTCTGGAGCCTGGAGCCCTTAGGCCCTTCGCCAGATGGGTACCTTGCGCCTGCTCCAGTGCCCGCCTGCTCCTCGTCGCGCCGCCCAAGACGCCGGCGCCACCGAGTTTGGCCGCGCTCGGAAAGCGAGCCCAGGCTGACGGACAAGTAGGAATCCGACCGGGACGGCGCGGTCTCCAAGCCATACGGTCAGGGAGTGGGCGGTCCGAAGAGTTGCGTTGAAGCCGGCGACCTCGGACCACTGTCATGTCCGGAAGAGCCGGCTTGATTTGCCTTTGGCGCCAGTCTCTGCCTTCATCAGCGGCCCAACCTCGGGGCTCGTCCGTAGATGCAGTTTGGACGTCCGGATCTCGAGACCTGGACGCTGATCAAGTGAAGACCAGGAGAGTGCCATGAAGACATCCGATTTCCAGAGAGATTCCTGGATCACTTCTCTTCTCGTCCGGGCGGCGGGGGCATGGGTCGCCCTCTCCGGCGGTAGCGCCATCCTCGCTCCAGGGTGTGGGGGCGAGAGCGGCACTCCGGATGGCTCGGTCGCGATCGTCTCTCCCGATGCCGCATACGGCGGGCCTCCCGGGCTGGACGCTACGACCCCTATCTACCCCGACGCCGCGTACGGCGGGCCTCCCGGACTCGACGCAACCACTCCGGTCTATCCCGACGCCGCCTACGGAGGTCCTCCCGGACTCGACGCGACCACTCCGGTCTATCCCGACGCCGCCTACGGAGGTCCTCCCGGACTGGACGCCTCAGAGATGGATGCCTCCGCCGAAGTCCACATCGATGCCGCCTATGGCGGTCCGATGGGCCTGGACCTGTACGTCTGAACGGGATCCCCGTGTCGACTCCGCGAAGAGCCGCCTCCGTCGGGCTGCGTGACTTCCCCAAGCTCGTAGCCGTGCACCGGGCGGCGCTCCCCCGCAAGCGCTTGTTCGCCCACCCGGATCTGACCTACCTGTTCTGGGAGAGCACGCTCCGCTGCAACCTCAAGTGCCGCCATTGTGGCTCGAGCTGCACTGGGCGCTCTCCCTTCAAGGAGCTCGAGACCTCTCAGATCCTCGGCATCCTCGACACCATCGCCGAGGACTTCGACGCATCGCGGATCTTCGTCTCGATCACCGGGGGCGAGCCGCTTCTGCGCCCCGACCTTCTCGAGGTCGTGAAGCGTCTCACCCGGCACCGGATGCGCAGCTGCATCGTGACCAACGGAACCCTGCTGGGGGCGAAGGAAGCAGGCAAGCTCGCCGAAGCAGGGATGCGGACCGCCTCCATCAGCATCGACGGCATGGAGGGCTCGCACGAGGCAGTCCGTGGCAAGGGGACGTGGCGGCCGACGCTCGCGGCCTTCACCCATGCGCGAAAGGCCGGGTTCCGGACGATCGAGGCGTTGACCTGCGTGCGGCCGGGAAACCTCGCCGAGCTCGAGCAGATCGAGGCGGCGGTCCGGGAGGCGGGCGCCACCCGCTGGCGGCTGCTGACGATCTGGAAGATGGGCCGCCTCGCCGGCGCCGAAGCGCCCGAGATGCGCCTCACCCCGGCCGGGGTGCGCACCTTGCTGGATTTCGTCGCCAGGCGTCGCGAGCAGCTCCGTCTCTCGCGCAAGCGCTTCCCCATCCGCTTCTCCTGCGGCGGCTTCCTCGGAGCGCGGCGCGAGCTCGCCGTTCGTCCACGCGACGGCCAGTGCTTTGCCGGGCTCTGCATCGCGTCCATCCTGTGCGACGGGATGGTCAGCGCCTGTCCGTCGCTGCCGCGCTCCTGGGCTCAAGGCTCGGCGCTCGAGGCTCGCTTCTCCTCCCTCTGGCGTGACGGGTTCCAGAAGTTCCGCGAGACGGAGTGGCGGCGCACGGACAAGTGCAAGGACTGCTCCTGGTTCTCGATCTGCCTTGGCGGCGGCCTTCATGAA
>JACRCT010000955.1 GCA_016218885.1 Deltaproteobacteria bacterium
GAGCGCTCCATCCGCATCACCTGGTTCGGCGACGAGATCGAGCGCATCCAGGAGATCGACCCGCTGCGCGCGCGGGTGCTCGCCGACATCGAGAAGGTGGGCATCTTCCCGGGCAGCCACTATGTCTCCGGCCCCGAGGTGCGGGCCAAGGCGATGGGTGGCATCCGCGAGGAGCTGCGGGTGCGGCTGGGCGAGCTGAAGGCGGGCAACAAGCTGCTCGAGGCCCAGCGCCTGGAGCAGCGCACCATGTTCGACCTGGAGATGATCGAGCAGATGGGCTTCTGCTCGGGCATCGAGAACTACTCGCGCTGGTTCTCGGGCCGCACGCCGGGGGACGCGCCCCCCTGCCTCATCGACTACTTCCCCGACGACTTCCTGCTCTTCATCGACGAGAGCCACCAGACCGTCCCCCAGATCGGCGCGATGTACCGCGGCGACCGCTCGCGCAAGGAGACCCTGGTCGACTACGGCTTCCGGCTGCCCAGCGCCCTGGACAACCGGCCTCTCAAGTTCGAGGAGTTCGAGCGGCTGGTGGGCCAGGCGGTCTTCGTCTCGGCGACGCCCTCCGAGTACGAGCTGGAGAAGTGCCAGGGCGTGGTGGTGGAGCAGATCATCCGGCCCACCGGCCTGATCGACCCCGAGGTCGAGGTCCGCCCCGCGCGCACCCAGGTCGACGACCTGCTCGACGAGATTCGCCAGCGCGTGGCGGTCGGGGAGCGGGTGCTGGTGACCACCCTCACCAAGCGCATGGCCGAGGATCTCACCGAGTACTACGCCGAGGTCGGGGTGAAGGTCCGCTACCTGCACTCGGACATCGACGCGCTCGAGCGGGCGGAGATCGTCCGCGACCTGCGCAAAGGCGTCTTCGACGTGCTGGTGGGGATCAACCTCTTGCGGGAAGGCCTGGACATCCCCGAGGTGTCGCTGGTGGCCATCCTCGACGCGGACAAGGAGGGCTTCTTGCGCTCCTCGGTGTCGCTGGTGCAGACCATCGGCCGCGCCGCGCGCCACGTGAAGGGCAAGGTGCTGATGTACGCCGACTCCAGCACCGCCTCCATGAAGCAGGCGCTCGCCGAGACCGACCGTCGCCGGACGCTGCAGAGGGCCTACAACCAGGCGCACGGGATCACACCGCGCAGCATCAAGAAGAACATCCACGAGCTGGCCCCGGTCTCGGAGGCCGACTACGTCACGGTGAGCCTCGCCGCGGAGGGCGAGGACGTCTACCTGTCCAAGGACGAGATCGCCGCGCTGGTGGAGCGCTACACGGCACAGATGCGCCAGGCCGCCTCGGAGATGGAGTTCGAGAAGGCCGCCGAGCTGCGCGACAAGATCCTCTCCCTCAAGGACATGGACCTGGGCCTCAAGCCGGCCGTACGCAGCCTGCTGGAGAAGGGGCCGGAGAAGGCGGCTGCAGCGGGGCAGGGCTACGGGCGAAAGCGCGGCCCCGCCCGCCGTCGGCTCCGCTGACGAGACCCCGCGAGCTCCGCACCGCGCCCGCCGCGCAGCCTCTCCTGGAACCTGTGTGCGCGGTTGACTAGAACGGTGAGGGAGAGCGACGCCGAGCCGAGCCGATGAACGACGTGGTGCGCCAGAAGCTGGAGAGCCTGCCCACCGAGCCGGGCGTGTACCTGATGAAGGACCGCTCCGGAGAGGTCATCTACGTGGGCAAGGCGGTGAACCTGCGCTCACGCGTGCGCAGCTACTTCACCCGCGGCGACGAGCGCGCCTTCGTCGCCCTGCTCGACGAGATCCTCGACGACCTCGAGGTCATCGTCGTGCGCACCGAGAAGGAGGCGCTGCTCCTCGAGAACGAGCTCATCAAGAAGCACAAGCCTCGCTTCAACGTCGTCCTGCGCGACGACAAGAGCTTCATCTGCCTGCGCCTGAACGAGAAGGCCGAGTGGCCGCGGCTGGAGATCGTCCGCGCCGCCCAGGTGCAGCGCGGGGAGTCACGAGGGGGGCGCACCTTCGGTCCCTTCAGCTCGGCCTCGTCGATCCGCGAAACGCTGCGGCTCATCAACCGCCACTTCGGGCTGCGCACCTGCTCCGACCACCAGCTGGAGCAGTGTCGCCGTCGCCAACGTCCCTGCATGCAGTACCAGATCGGCCGCTGCCCGGGGCCGTGCGTCCAGGCGATCACCCCCGAGGAGTACGCCCGCAACGTCCATGACGTGGAGCTCTTCCTCAAGGGCAAGGAGGCCACGGTCCTCGAGCGATTGCGCTCGCGCATGGAGGAGGCCTCGCAGCGCCTGGAGTTCGAGAGCGCCGCCCGGTTGCGCGACCAGATCCGGGCCATCGAGCGCAGCCTGGAGCAGCAGCGCATGGTCAGCCCCGAGGACGTCGATCGGGACGTGGTCGGGGTCTATCGCGAGGCCGATCGCCTGGTGATCTACATGCTGTACATCCGCGGCGGCCGGCTCACCGGCGGGCGGACCTTCCCCTTCGCGGGCCAGGAGTTCCCCAGCGAGGAGCTGATCTCCAGCTTCGTCGACCTCTACTACGGCCAGGACACTCCGCTGCCGGACGAGGTCCTGCTTCCCCTCGAGCTGGAGGACGCCGAGGCGACCGAGGCCTGGCTGAGCGAGCAGCGAGGCCGCAGGGTCCGGGTGCTCACCCCGCGGCGGGGCGCCAAGGCCGAGCTGGTGGAGATGGCCCGCAAGAACGCCGAGACCGCCTTCCACGAGAGCCGGCGGACCACGCAGGAGCTGTCGGCGATGCTCGAGCGGCTCCAGTCCTCGCTGGGGCTCGCCAAGCTGCCGCGCCGCATCGAGTGCTTCGACATCTCGCTGTTCCAGGGCGCCGCGGCGGTGGGCTCCAAGGTGAGCTTCCTGGACGGGGCGCCGGACAAGTCCCAATACCGGCGCTACCGGATCAAGACCGTCACCGGCACCGACGACTTCGCCATGCTCTACGAGGTGCTGGGCCGGCGCCTCGCCCAGGGCGAGCTCCCGGATCTCTTCGTCATCGACGGCGGGAAGGGCCAGCTCGCGTCCGCAGCCGCAGCCTTGCGCGACCGCGCCGTCGCCGCCGACATCGTCGGCCTGGCCAAGAGCCGCACGCTGGAGGGAGGGCCCAGTGAGCCCGTGGAGCGCTCCGCGGAGCGCGTCTTCGTGCTGGGCCGCAAGGACCCGGTGGTGCTGCGCCAGGACAGCCCCGAGCTCTTCCTGCTCACCCGCGTGCGCGACGAGGCACACCGCTTCGCCGTCACCTACCACCGGCTCCTGCGCGGCAAGAACGCCCTCACCAGCGCCGTGGAGTCCATCCCCGGCGTCGGCACGATCCGCCGGCGCCAGCTGCTGCGGCATTTCGGCTCCCTGCGCCGGCTGCGCCAGGCCAGCGTCGAGGACATCGCTCAGGTGGAAGGTATCGGCGAGGGCCTTGCCCGCCAGATCCACCAGGTGCTCCAGGCGCATCCAGCGCCCGCTCCCAAACCCACCGGGGCAGGCTCCGAGGGTCCGTGACGCTCTCCGAAGCGCCTGCGCAGCTGCCCTGAGTGCGGGCGGGCGTTCGAAACGTCGAGGCGCGATTTTCCCCGATTTTCGTTGAATCCCCCCGGTGCTTGGTTTATAGCATCCGCACTTTTCGGCAGGCATTTGAGGGACTTCGGCAGGCATTTGAAGGGCGAGGACACAAAAGATGAGGCTCTATCCCAAGGTCATCCCGGCGATCGCCCGCGAGGTCGTGCAGACCCTCTCCAATGAGGGCGACATCGAGGTCGAGCCGCTGCGCATCTCGGACGCCGAGATGGACATGGCCGCCATCATGAAGGAGTACCTGGCGAACGAGGAGCGCGTGAATCAGGCCACGCGCGAGGCCCTCGAGCGCCGCGGCTACGACCACAGCAAGTTCAGCCAGGTCAAGCGCGAGATGGCGGACGTGCGCGGCTTCAAGATGGGCGAC
>JACRCT010000101.1 GCA_016218885.1 Deltaproteobacteria bacterium
GAAGCCGTAGGTCCCGGTGAGCAGCCCGTCCACGAACCACTTGAAGCCCACCGGCACCTCGCAGAGCCGCCGCCCCAGGTGCTTGGCCACGCGGTCGATGATCGCGCTGGAGACCAGGGTCTTGCCCACCGCCGCGTCCTTGGGCCAGTGGGGTCGGTTCTGGAACAGGTACCAGATGGCCACCGCCAGGTAGTGGTTGGGGTTCATCAGCCCGGTCCGGGTGACGATGCCGTGGCGGTCGGAGTCGGCGTCGTTGCCGAAGGCGATGTCGTACTTGTCCTTGAGGCCGATGAGGCTCGCCATGGCGTAGGGCGAGCTGCAGTCCATGCGGATCTTCCCGTCGTGGTCGACGGTCATGAAGGAGAAGGTGGGGTCGACCTTCGGGTTCACCACCTCGAGCTTCAGGCCGTACCTCTGGGCGATGGGCTCCCAGAAGGCGACGTTGGAGCCGCCCATGGGGTCGACGCCGATGCGCAGGCCGCTCTGGGCGATGGCCTTCAGGTCGACCACGTTCTCGAGGTCGTCCACGTAGGGCGTGACGTAGTCGTGCTCGACCGCGGCCTTGATCGCCTCGGCCCAGGGCACGCGGCGCACCTCGCAATTGCCGCCTTCGAGCAGGGCGTTGGCGCGGCTCTCGATCACCTTGGTGGCGTCGGTGTCGGCGGGGCCGCCGTGCGGCGGGTTGTACTTGAAGCCGCCGCCGTCGGGCGGGTTGTGCGAGGGGGTGATGACCACGCCGTCGGCCTTGCCCCCCTCGCGCCCCTTGTTGAAGGCGAGGATGGCGTGGCTGATCACCGGAGTAGGCGTGTAGCCCAAGCCCTTCTGGATGCGAACCTCCACGCCATTGGCCGCCATGACCTCGAGGGAGGTGACGAACGCCGGCTCGGAGAGAGCATGGGTGTCGAAGCCCAGGAAGAGCGGGCCGCTGATGCCCTTGGCCTTGCGGTACTCACACACCGCCTGGGAGACGGCGAGGATGTGCGCCTCGTTGAAGCTCTTCTTGAAGGAGACTCCGCGGTGCCCGGAGGTGCCGAACTCCACGCGTTGGCTGCGCTCGGCGGGGTCGGGCTGCTCGCAGAAGTAGGCAGTCACCAGCCGCGGGACGTTGACGATCAGGGGCTGCGGTGCCGGCTTGCCAGCCAACGGGTGCAGGGCCATGCGCTCTCCTCCTTCGATAGGGATACCGACGAGCTCGGTGGGGCGAGGAGCGAAGGTACAGCTGTCTGCGGTCGGCTGTCAGCCGTCAGCAGCGTCGTCTTGGGGTGCTTGCACGGTGCTCGGCGCGCGCTTCGACGATCGACAGCCGGCTGCCTGAAGACAGAACCTGGTGCACGAGGTGGTGAGGATCGAGCAGGTCGATTCCGCCGCTCATCCCGCCGAGGCCTATTCCGCCTCGACCCGCAGCGGCTCGGCCTTCGGGCTGCAGCCCATGGGCCCCACGCGTTGGCCCTGGGCGAAGTGCTGCTCCCAGAAGGTGATCAGCTGGGGCGCCAGCTTCCGCAGCTGGGAGACCGGCGCCCCCATCCGCAGCCACAAGTCCTTCGCTCCCGCGGGCGCGAAGAAGAGAGTGCCGAAGTCCTTGAGGATCACGGCGTGCGTGTCGGGGAACCGGGCCCGGGGAGACTCGAACGGCTTCGCGCCAGTCTGCACGAAGGGATCGTAGAGGTACCTTCCGAAGACGAGCACGATCTCGGCGCCGCGCAACAGCGGAGAGAGGGGCACCCCGGCCTCGCGCAGCCGACGCAGGTGCCATGACTGGACGAGCCTCGAGAGCGGCCCATCGAGCTCGGTCGCGAACCGGCGGGACTCCTGGCGAACCTCCTCGAGGCCGGTCGGCGCGGGGGAGCTGAGCACCGTCCGCTGGAGCAGCTGCCACTCGTCGCCGGAGATCGCGCTCTTGGCGACCCGATCGAGCTCGCCCGCCAGGGTCGGGGGCACGGCCGCGCGGTCGGTCAGGCGCTTGAGGATGCCCGCGATCGCCTTCGACCTGTCCAGGGCCTCGGTCTGGATCCCCAGGGACATGAGGGGCCGCGCATCGAGCTGGAATCCGTCGGAGGTCAGTCGCCGCTTCAGGGCGTCGGCGGGGTTCGGCTTCGCGCCGGGCTTCTTCGGAGGAGGTTTGGGAGCCATCGCCGCAACAGGATACCTGGAAGTGGATGCCTCCGCCGGAGGGAAAGGGGCTCGAGGAAATAGGGCTCGCCCCCGGTCGCTCGCTGGACGGAAACCACGGCTGGCCCTACAACTTCTCCATTGGAGACATCATGGCTCCCTGGTGGAGAAGCATCGGCATCTTCGTCGCCGTGCTCGGGTTGGTGATCGTGGCCTTCGTGGGCGCGAACATCCACATCCTGGTCCGGATGCAGAGCATGGGCGCTGCCGCGGCGGTCGTCTCCAATGGCTCGGTGCCCAGCATCGAGAGCCTGGTCCACGCCCACGCCGACCTGCGATGGCTCCGTATCCAGCTCGAGCAGTACCTCTCCGACCCGAGGAACGTGGCGCTGCGCACCGAGCTGACCTCGACCCACAGCGGTCTGCGCAGGCACATCACGAGCTACTCGCTGGTCCCCGTCAGCGAGAGCGACGCCCACCTCCGGTCGGATCTCCTGCGAAGCGTCGACGAGACCGCAGGCCTCGTCCGCACGGTCCTGGCCGCTCCCGAGGCAGACCTCGTGCGCCAGCGCGCTGAGCTTCAGCCCCGGCTGATGCAGGCGATCCAACGCTGCGAGAACCTGCTCGACCAGACCGAAGATGCGCGCGCCGAGGAGGCGAGGTCCCTCGTCACGGAGATCGGTCGCATCCAGGACCTGGCGACGAAGGAGGCCATCGCCCTCAACGGGCTGTGCGTGGCCCTGGCCGCCGCGATGCTCACCCTCGCCATCCGCTCGGCGCTGCGCCAGCGGGCAACCGAGGCGGCCTACGCGGCGGTCCTCAAGGAGCGCGCCGACGAGCTGGAGCTCTTCGCGAGTCGCGTGGCCCACGACCTGCGCAGCCCGCTGACCTCCATCGGCCTGGCGCTCGACTACCTGGCCAAGAACACCGAGCCCGCGGTCGCGCTCCCCGCCCGGCGGGGACAGAGCGGTGTCGCCAAGGCCACCTCGATCATCGTCGGCCTGCTCGATTTCGCCCGGGCCGGCGCTGCACCCTCGGAAGGGGTGGTCAGCAGCCTCCAGGAGGTCGCCACCGAGGTCGTCACTGACTTCCAGGAGCCGGCCGCGGCCGCCGGGGTCTCACTCCAGCTCGAGGCGCGCAGCACGCGAGACGAGGTCGGGGCCAATCGGGGCATCCTCGTGAGCATCCTCTCCAACCTCATCCAGAACGCTCTCAAGTACATCGGGCAGAGCGAGGAGCGCTCGATCCGGGTGGTCCTGGAGGACCGCGGCGACTCCGTCCGGGCGGAGGTGCGCGACACCGGCCCTGGGATTGATCCTCACCTCAGCAGGCGCATCTTCGAGCCCTACTTCCGGATTGGCGCCGATGGCCGCCAGCCCGGTCTCGGGCTGGGGCTGGCCACGGTGAAGCGGCTGGTGGAGGCCCATCACGGACGCGTGGGCGTGGAGTCAGAACCGGGTCGGGGCTCGTGCGCCCTACTGCCAGTCACGCACGCCCGCTGGCCAGCCGCCCTTGTC
>JACRCT010000956.1 GCA_016218885.1 Deltaproteobacteria bacterium
GATCTTGACCAGCCGCGCCTTCATCGCGCACCTCCACGGTACGGAGACTCGGCGCGGGGGCGCGGCTTGAGCAGCGCCGAGGCATGGCGTTCGAAGCGCGACGCCGCGGGGGCGAGCTCGGCGAAGAGCGTCTCGGCACAGCCGTCCAGCGCCGAGAGGAGCATCTCGCGCTGGAGCGCCGCCGGGTCCTCGCGCAGGGTGCGCGCGTTGGTGGTGTAGCGCTCCTGGGCGGGCCCGCCGGCGGTGACCGAGGCGAGCACCTCCTGGCCCACCGCGAGCTGCGCCTCGCACCGCACCATGAGCCCAGGGCTCGGGTCGCGTCCCGGGGCCTGGAAGGAGCCCGACGGCTCGAACGCATAGCTCAGTGCCAAGGCGGCCCCGGCGCCCTGGTCCAGGAACAGGTCCCGGCCGATCAGGCCCGCCACCGCCGACCGCAGCCGGGCGACGAGGTTGGCGTCCCGCGCCGCGCCGTCCTTCAGCAGCGCTTCGAACGGCGCACGCGCGGGCCCGTCCTCGGGGGGCCGGGTGTCGGTCCGGACCTTGACCGCGAGGCCGGGGCTTATCCGCAGCGTCTCGAGCAGCCGCTTGACCGCCGGCAGGGGGGCCGCGGCGCGAGCTTCGGCCTTCCGCAGGGAATCGGCGTAGCGCTGGTCGAGTGCGCTCGTGACGCTGGAGGCGAAGCGGCCGTTGGGGAAGAGGCCCAGGTACTCGCGCAGCTTCTTGGGCGAGCTCTCGGACAGCGCTCGGCCGGCCCAGTGCGAATCGGCGTTGCGCCGCGCGAGCGGCACGCTGATGGCGCAGAGCGCCGCGGCCATCCCCAGCCCGACCGCAGCCGTCTTCCACCGGGCCAGCCGGCGGACGCGCTCCGCCTTCGTGGGCGCACGGTCGTGGGGCAGAAGTGCGTGGGGGATGAGGTCGGCCCCCGGCTCGGCGCCCAAAAGCCCCTGTGAGAGGAGCTGGAACACCCGGAAGCGGGCGTCGAGGGCCCCCTGGGCCCACTCGCGGGCCTCCTGCGGCCCTCGCATGTTGAGGCGGAAGGTCTTCCCGCCGAAGTCGAGCTCGATGATGGTGTGCTGATACGCGCCGTTGACGTGGTGGTCGGTGACCTTGGCCGTCTGGAGCCGCACCAGGGGCCAGGCCACCAGCTCGTCCTCGCCCGTGGTGAGCAGGTAGAGCGGATGGAAGAAGGTGTAGGGGCGCAGGCTCGCGCCCTGGTAGCGCCGCCGCAGCGACTGGACCGCGAACGAGAGCAGCAGCCCGAAGGGCACCGCCAGGAACGAGAGGGCGAGCAACTCTTCCAGCCCCCAGGGCTCGGGGTCGGTGGAGGCGTTCACCGCCAGGAGCGCCCCGCTCAGGCACAGCGCGCTTCCCACGAGCCAGACCCAGGGGTTCGACCAGACGAAGATGGGGCGCCTGATGCGCGGGACGCTCTGGGCCAGGTACTCGCGAGAGGCCTCGGGGAGATCCGCGAGCAGGACCTTGAGGCGCGAAGGCAGGGAGGCCTCGAAGATCGGCGTCGGAGTCATGCGGCCGGCCGCGCTGAGCAGGACGTTGCCGGCCAGCGAGCGCTCGGTCGCGAAGAGCTGCGCGCTCATGGCCGCCAGCCGATCGGCCACGAAGCGGCGCAGGTCGTGGTCGCGGTGGCGCTGCAGCTCCTCCTCGAGGGTGTGGAGGGCCTGCTCGGTGGCCTTCTGGTCGTGTCGCTCCAGGTGGGCGCTGACGAAGCACAGCCGCAGTCGAAGCGCATCGACGGTGGAGGTGGCGATGGCGATCGCCTTCTCCCAGACCGCGAAGGCCTCGTCCCATTGGCCCTGGGCACCAAGGAGCTCGCCGAGCAGGATGGCGGCATCCGCGCGGGTGGGGTCGAGCTCCAGGGCTGCGCGTGCGGCCGCGGTCGCCTGGGGTAGCTGTTCGAGGATGTGCAGGGTCTGGGCGACGTGGATGCGGTAGGTGACCGACTTGGGGTCGGCCTGCACCAGCCGCTCGAACTCCTGCAACGCGGGCCCCGCCTGGTCGAGCCGCAGCAGCGCGAAGCCCAGCAGCTCGCGCGCCTCCTCGATCGCCGGGTTCTGCGAGAGGAGGTGGGCCAGCATGTCCCGGGCCTTGCCGTACTCCTCCTGCGACATGCACTCGCGCGAGGCGCGCAGCACCGCCTGGGCCTCGGCCCCGTGCTCGTCGTGGCGGCTCAGCTCGGCGTCGTACTCGGCCCGGCGCTCGGGGTCGGAGAGCAGCTCGTAGGCGGCGCGGATGCGCTGGAAGGCCTCCGGCTCCTTCTCCGGAGGGTGCAGGCGCATCAGCCGGAAGTAGGCCGTCTTGATGGCGCGGGCGTCGGCGCCGCGCCCCAGCTCCAGCGTCTGGTAAGGATCGCTCATCGGGCGTGCCCCAGCGCGGCGGCGGCCGCCTCGGAAATGGTGTCCACGTGGACTAGACGCACCCGGGCGGCAACAAGTGCGGGGAGCTCGCGCGCCTCGCGCAGGTTGCGCCGTGGCAGGAGCACCAGCCGGACCCCGGCGAGCGTCGCGGCCACGAGCTTCTCGTGGATGCCCAGCACCGCCTTGACCTCGCCCGTCAACGTGATCTCCCCGGTGGCGGCCAGCGCAGGGGGCAGCGGGGCGCTCTTCAGAGCGGAGATCCCCGCCAGCACCAGCGCCAGCCCCGAGGAGGCGCCTTCCTTGGCGATCTCGGTGTCGGCGTAGTGCAGGTGCAGGTCCAGCGTGGCGATCGCCTTCGAGAGCTGCAGCTCCGCGGCCCGGGCTTTCAGGCACGACCAGGCCACCCGTGCCGCCTCCTGGCCCGACTCCGCCACGTTGCCGGTGATGTGGAGCGAGCCGTTGCCGGGGACCGCTACCGCCTGCAGAGGGGAGACCGCTCCGCCGTGCGGGTTCCAGCCGAGCACGCCGATCAGGCCCGGTTGGTGCGGATCTGCCTGCCCGTCGACGGCCACGCCTCCCGGGACCTGAGGGCGGGCGCCGGCGCGGAGCGCCGCGCGAAGGACGCGGTAACCCGGCTCCGAGGGATCGGCCAACGCCAGCGCCCGGCGCGCCCGGTCGGGCTCCTGGGCACGCAGGGCCTCGCGAGCCTCGGCCACCTTGCCACGAGCCGCGGCCACCTCGGGGTCGAGCAGGACGCCTAAGACCGGGTCGAGCCCCAGCACCTCTTCGACGGCGCGCAGGTCGGCACAGAGGTCGCGATCGTCGGGAGCCGCGCGCGACGCGCCCCGCAGGACCTCCAGGGCGCGCCGGGGCAGGCGCAGGCGGCGGAAGAGCTCGGCGCGGCGTCGGGCACGGCCAGGGCTGGGCGCGAGGAGGTCGGCCTCCTCCAACGCGAGCAGGGCGTCGTCGGCCCGCTCCTCCTCGAGCAGCAGCTCGGCGAGCTCGTCGCGCACCACCGCGTCCTCCAGGTGCTCGCGGGCGGCGGACTCCAGTACCGCGCGGGCCGCGCTGCGTGCTCCCCGACGCAGATGGCTCGCCACGAGCAGCCGGCGCCCGTTGGCGTCCAGCCGCGGAGCGCGCTCCAGCACCGCGGCCACGCCCTGGTGATCGCCCTCTCCAAAGAGGAGCTCGGCGAGCTGCTGTCGGGCAGCGAGGTCGTCGGGCGCCAGGGCCAGGCGCCGCTTGAGATCCGCGAGGGCGGGCATCACTCGAGCTCGAGGAGGGCGTCGACGAGGGCGCGGTCAGCCTCGGCCGCCAGCGCCGAGCCGAGGGGGGCCTCGCGGAGCTGCCGGCAGAGCGCCTCGATCCGCTCGCGCACCTGGGGCGCGGCCGCACTGCTGCGCCGCGCCGCCGCCTCGAGCAGCTCGTCGCGAGCCTGGTCGGCGTCGTTGGCGGAGGTAGAGGGGGCCGCGCCGTCGGCGGGCGCTTGAGCCGGCCAGGCCTGCTCGACTTTGGCCTCGGCGGCCTGTCGCTCGGCAGGCGAGAGGCGCAAGGCGTTCTTCTCGACCCTTAGCGCTGCCTCCTTGCCGGTGGAGAGCACCCGGGTCGTGACCGCCAGGATGCCGTTGATGTCGTAGGCGAAGCCGATGGCGATCTTCTCGGCCCCCGCTGGCGCGGGAGGGATGCCGCCCACCGTGTACTCGTCGAGGAAGACGTTGTCGCGGGTGAGCCGGGCCTCGCCCTGGAAGACCCGCACCGTCACCTCGGTCTGGGAGTGGCCGACGGTCGAGTAGATCTCGGAGCGCGACACGGGGACGGTGGAGTTGCGGGGGATGATGGGCGAGAAGTGGCCGCCTTGCAGGGCGCTGCCGGCCCGCGTGCTCACCTCGACCCCCAGGGTGAACGGGCAGACGTCGCTGATGAGGATGCCCTTCTCGCTCGAGACCGCGCCGCTCTTGAGGCCGGCCTGCACCGCGGCGCCCAGCGCGATGGCCTCGTCGGGGTCGATGCCGGTGGGCAGGGCGCGGCCGAAATGCTCCTCGACCACGCGGCGGACCAGCGGCACCCGCGAGCTGCCGCCGACGATGACCACCTCGCTGATGTCCTGGGGCTTGAGCCTGGCGTCGCGTAGCGCGCTCTCCACCGGACCCAGCGTCGAGTGGACGAGCGGTCCCACCAGCGCCTCGAACCGCTCGCGGGTCAGCTCCAGGTCGATCGAGAGCGATTGGCCGGCGCGCAGGAGGAGGTCGGGGAGCGTCAGGCGGGTGGTGGGGGCCGAGGAGAGATCGATCTTGGCCAGCTCGGCGGCGCGCTTGAGCCGCGCCATGGCCCCGGCGTCGGCGCGCGGCGAGACCTGCTGCTCGCGCTCGATGCGCTCGCAGGCCCAGTCGACGATGGCGCGGTCGAAGTCGGAGCCGCCCAGGCGCGTATTGCCCGAGGAGGACTTCACGTCGAGCACGCCCTGGAACATCTCCAGCACCGAGACGTCGAAGGTCCCGCCGCCCAGGTCGTAGACGAGCACCATCTTCTCGTCGGCGATGTGGTCGAGGCCGTAGGCGAGGGCGGCGGCAGTGGGCTCGTTGATGATGCGCTCGACCTTGAAGCCGACGATCTCCCCGGCGTCCTTGGTGGCCTGGCGCTGGGCGTCGGTGAAGTAGGCCGGGACGGTGATCACCGCTTCGGGGACCGGGGCGCCGAAGAAGGCCTCTGCGTCCTCCTTGAGCTGCTTGAGGATGAAGGCCGAGAGCTCGGTGGTGGAGTAGTCACGCCCGCCGAGGTTCACCTTGGCGGTGGTCCCCAGAAGCCGCTTCACCTCGGCGACCGTCCGGTCGGGGTGCGTCGAGAGGCGGGCGCGGGCGGGCTCCCCCACCACGATGCGCCCCGCGTCGTCCAGCCCGACGATCGAAGGGGTGAGGCGGCGCCCGAGGCGGTTGGGGATGATCTCCGGGCGGTCGTTCACCAGGTGCGCGACGAGGGAGTTGGTCGTTCCGAGGTCGATGCCGACGATGTGACCCATTGTGCGCAAAAGACTAGCTGATGGGGCCTCGGCCCGTGAAGGACGCAACCGCTCCCTGCTGCCGTCGTCCTCTCTGCGGAAACCGGCACCGGCCCCCTAGCCCAGCGGAAGTCGTGCTGCTGCTATCCTCGGTGCGTCGCTCGGAGGAAACGTCGATGATCGTCTATGGCACCAGGCTGTTCGGGGAGGTCGACAAGGTACCGGGAGTGCTTTGGGTGCGGACCCAGTTCTTCCACCTCAACTTCTTGCCGCTGGTCCCCACCGCCAGCTACCTGATGTTCGGGCCGGAGCAGGGCGTCCAGCTGCCCGCGATCCAATGGCGGTCGGTGCTCGCCTGCTGGGGGCGGGTGGCGATCATCCTCGCTGGCTGCGGCGGGCTGGTTGCGGGCCTGGGCAGTCTCGGCGATCCGGACAATCAGCCGGTGGTCGTCGGCGGGCTTTTCTTCAGCGCGCTCTGCGGCGTCGGCTTCTGGCTCAGCTATCGGCTCACCCGGGCAACCCGGGAGCGGGCGCGTGAGCTGTGCGCGATGGTGGACGTCGACGAGAACACCAAGCGACAGATCGAGCGGCACTTCGAGCGCGCTGGTCACGGCGGGGTCGAGCCGTTCTGACCAGGCTCAGGTCACGACGTGGCCCTGCTACCAGGTGTAGGAGATCCCGAAGTTGGTCGAGAGGCCCACGAACTCCCCGTAGTAGCTGCTCACCAGCTCGCCGCGCAGCCCCAGCCCGAAGCCGAACTGCATGCGCAAGCCGAGGATGCCGTAGGGCCGCAGATAGACGCCCTCATTGATCTCTTCGTAGCTGTAGTCGTAGTAGCCGGGGCTGGATGGGTAGACGAACGAGTTGGGCTCACGCATCGCCGCGATGCCTCCCTCGACGCCCGCGCCGACATAGGGGGTGAAGCCGCGCTTGAAGAGCATGAAGCTGAGCTGGTAGCTGAACCCGGTCAAGGTGAGCCGGTGGCTCGTCCCGTCCCCGCTTCCCGACAGGGCGGTCTGGTTGAAGGCCCACTCGTTGCGGAAGTGGTTGCTGCCGATCTCGAAGCCCACCTTGTAGCCGCCGCCGTCCAGCCCTGAGTACCGGCTGTCTCCGCCTTCTGCGAGCTTGGTGCGGACGACCCCTGCGCCGAGCACCGGGCCGGCGGCAAGCGCGGTCGCGGGAGCCAGAACCATCAGGGAGAGGGCGGTGAGGAGGAGAGCGCGGCGCATCTTCGGCTCCTTTGCGTGCCGGCGTAGATGCCGGGTTGCCGTTCCGTTCGTGCTGGCGACCGAATTGCAAACCGCGGGCCCGACGTCATCTTGGTGAAAAGTCCAATAAAAACAACGCCAGGAAATGCGGGGCTGAATGTTTGTGCCCCGATGACCCTGACATTTTCGCCTGATTCCTGCCGGTGCGGACTGGAGGGCGTGCCGACCGCTTAGCCGATGCTCACTCGGGTCCGGGGCTTTGGGCGGTAGCTGGTCTCGATGAGATTCCCGCCTGCGCTCTGGGCCTTCTTGAGGGCCTCGTTGGCCTCGCGAAGGAGGGAGCCGTAGCTGATCGAACCCTGGCCGTCATAGCAGGACAGCCCCATGGAGACGCTGACCTCCTGGGGCTCGCCTCGCATCGTGCGGATCCGGTCGTGAATGCGCCCGGCCACGAGCTTGGCGCCCTCCGGCGCGGTGTGGGGCATGAAGACCACGAAGCGATCGGTGCCGTAGAGCGCGCACAGGTCCACATCGCGCACGCACTTGACGGCCGTCCCCAAAACCTTGCCCATGAACGCCGCCTGATCCTGCGGGCTCAGGCTCGCCGCGCGCTGCTTCCAGCCGTCGAGCGAGGAGAGCAGAAAGGCCAAGGGATACTTGTACCTGCGGCTGCGATGGACCTCCACCAGCAGCAGGCGCCGGAAGAAGTCGAAGCCTCCCGCGCTCGCCCCTTGGATGGCCGGGAGCATCCTGGTCTCGCGGGTGCTCCGGCGCGGAGCAGGGATGGGGGCAGGCTCGATGTGGATTTCGACGCTGTCGGCCGGTGGCGGGTTCGGGTCATGGGTCTCCAGCTGCTCCACGCGCCGGCGAAGCGCGCCGATGCGCACCACGGACCTCACGCAGCTGTCCAGGTTGGCCCCCGACAGCGACCCGGCGAGGCATGCGTCTGCGCCCGCGGCCTCTGCCCTCCAGTCCAAGGCGTCGTCCTCCGCCGGAGAGAGCAGCCCTATCCCCAAGCTGGGGTCGGTCGCGCGCAACCGGCCGGCAAGGCTCTCGCCGTCCATCCCCGAGACCCCCACCAGCACCGCGTCCGGGCGCGTGGCCTTCACCCGGCTCAAGGCGGTATCCGCGGTGTAGGCGACCTCCACCCGGTAGCCGGAGCGCTCCAGCTGGCTGCGCACCACCCCCACCACCTCCAGGCTCGATTCGGCAATCAGGATGAAGGACTTCAGGCCCACGATGCCTCCTGTTGGCGGGAGCGAGCCGGGAGTGTAACCGACCGCACGTCCTTGGGAAACCCGGTGTGGGCGGCAGGGCGCGGGGCGTGAGCCGCAGCCCCGCGAAGCGGGGAGCCACGGGGCCTGGCGCGGCGCGCTTGACCGCTCCCGCGGGGGCGGAATACGGTCCCCTCTTTGGCCCATCGACGGGTCGAATGAGGTTTCATGGCTGACGCCCCCGCCAGGCCCAAAACCGTCCCTCCCAAGGCCCATCCCGAGCGGCCGGCGATGGTGCCCGACGAAGCCGAATACCAGGCAGGCACCGGCTGGGTGGTGGCCAGCGTCGACGAGAAGGGCCGTCGCGACGGTCTGTGGCAGTGCTGGGGTGACGACGGACAGCTCAAGGAGACCGCCGAGTACCGCGACAACGTGCGAAACGACGCCGCCACCTTCTTCCATCCCAATGGCAAGAAGGCGGAGGAGGGGCTCTTCGCGCGAGGCGAACGGGACGGGGTCTGGCGCACCTGGGATCCTTCGGGGAGGCTGGTGCGCGAGGTCGCTTGGAGGTCGGGCGCGCGCCACGGCCCGGCCGTCGACCACGCCGTGACGGGCCAATACCAGGACCCGGACATCGCCATCGAGCGCGGCACCTTCGAGGACGACCACGCCTGCGGCGCCTGGAGCCTGCTCGACTCGCAGAGCAAGACCGTCGTCCGGCGCGATTTCGGGCCCCGCCTCGACGACGAGACGCTCCTTGGCTCGCCTGCGCTCGCCGACGAGGGCAGGCCTGCCGAGGACTGGCTGCTGGTCGGCGAAGAGAGCCACGAGGGGCACCGGCCCGGCGAGGCGCTGCTGGCGATCGCCAGGGCCACGGCCTGCCCCGGCAGCGTCAAGAGCTTCCTCGACATCAAGTCGGACATCGTCCTGCCCCGCTCCGACGAGCATGCCGCCGCGGTCGCCCAGGAGATGGCGGAAGGCGAGGCATCGCTCTCGGTCCTGGTCAGCGGGCTGCTGCAGGGCGGTGCTCCCGCCCCGCTCCTGCGGGCGATGGCGGTGCGCCTGGACCAACAGGGTCGCAGCCGCGCCGCGCTCGACCTGATCAACGCCGCCATCCTGCTCGAGCCCGAGGCGGAGGAACTCCTGTTCACCCGCTCGCTCGTCCTGATGTCGCTGGGGCTGCCCGACCTCGCCCTCGAGGACGCCCGCCTGCGCGAGGCCTGCGAGCCCGAAGAGAGCCGCTTCCTGGCGGCCTACGCCAAGGCGCTCTTCCCTCGTTTCGACTTCTGGCCCGCGCGAGAGAAGCCCAAGACCGACTACGAAGGGCTCCCGGAAGCCCCGGTCCAGCCTCCTGCGAAGGTGCGGGCGGTCTTCCTCAAGTACGTGACGCGCCTGACGGCCCTGCGGCAGGCGCAGCTTGCCTGGCTCAACCCGGGCATCGCCCCCGACTGGCTCCTGCCCGATCTGTCGAAGCTCCTGCCCCGGGGGCCGGTCAAGCTGCAGCGGTTCGACCTCGAGCTCGAGAACGAGGAGGGGGAGAGGGTCGAGGTCAGCATCGACGAGCGCCTGGACTTGCCGGGGCTGGGCCTGCCCGACCTGATGCGGTTGGCCCGGGCCGATTGGACGGCGCTGACCTGGCTGTGCTGGGCCTGCGGGCTCGAAGAGGTGGCGCTGCCCAGGGTTCTCACTCCTCCCCCCGACTTCGGGCAGGCCGCGGGGATGGCCGTGCAGCGGCTGTGGCGGGCACGCGACCGGCGCCTCACCGGCGGCACGATGGCCAGGCGCGAGAAGGTGTCGGGCTTCACCTGGGAAGACACGGAGATCGATCAGCTTCATCCCGAGCTGGTGTCGATGCCCGAAAACGAATACGCCGAGATGGCCGCGATGTTCCGCTGGCTCACCGAGGCGCGTCACGAATCGCCATGGCAGGACAACCTGAGGGAGAGCTGAGATGAGCAGCTCAAATCGAAGCCCCAAGACGGTGGCCATCGCCGATCACCTCTGGGAGGCGCTGGAGGTGATGTCCTGCGAGATGGGGGTGGACCGGGACATGCTCCTGAGCCAGGCGGTCTTCACCCTGGCCAGGCTCAACGGCTACCTCGTCCCCGGTCGCATCGGCGCGGAGGCCGACGCCCCGCGCCCCGCGGTGGCGCAGGCCGTCTGCGAGATCGACGCCGGGCTGCTCCCGGCCGCAGCGCAGGTCCCGCTGGAGGAGCCGCCGCGGAGAGAGGCCGCTCTCGAGCCCGCGCCGGCCGAGCCCCCGAGTGCCGAGCCAGAGTACGATCTGACTCCCGCTCCGGCGCCGCTTCCCGAGCTGCGTGGCGAGCGTGCCACCGATGAGCTGATGGCTCCGCTCGATCTGCCCGCGCCCGAGTTCGCCCTTTCCGAGCCCCCCAAGGCCGCGCCCGACGTCGAGCTGACTCCTGTCGCGGTATCGCTCCCTGAGCTGCGCAGCATCCGCTCCTCCCCTCAGGACGAGGCCGTTCTCGAGCCCACGCCCGCCGAGCCTCCGAACGCCGAGGCGGAGATTGAGCTACCTCCCGCTCCGGCGCCGCTCCTCGAGGCCCGCGGCAAGCGCTCCTTCCCCAAGACGGATCTGACGGCCGAGCCGGTGGCCGAGCCTGCGCCCGACGTGCCCAAGCACGATCTGACCCCCGCTCCCGTGCCGCTCCCCGAGGTGCGCGGCAAGCGCCCCTCCCAGAGGATCGAGCGGGTTCCCTCGCTCGAGGCCGAGCCGGCTGCCAAGACGGTCGAGTCGAAAGCGAAGCCAGAGCTTGCCAAGCCCAAGCCTCCCGTCGATCCCGACGAGATGCCTGCCCGCCAGCGCGCTGCGGAGCGCATCCGCGCCGTGAACGCCGAGGTCGAGAGGCAGGTCCGTGTCCCCGCGCGCCCCGCGCCGGTGCCCGAGCCCGAGGAGCTGCCGGAGTCCGAGCCGGAACCCGAGGCGATGTCCGAATCGGGGTTCGAGGCCATGCACGATTCTGAGCCCGAGGAGGAATCGGAGGAGAGGCCCGAGCCCGAGGTGCTGACGACGACCCGCTCCAGCCCAGAGCTGCCAGTGCTGGTCGACGAGGTGGACGAAGAGCTCTCCCCCGACCACAAGACCCAGGCCGGGTCTGTCTCCCCCATGGAGATGGGGGAGCCTGAACCGGTCGAGGTCTTCTTGCACGTCGAGGGCGCTGAGCCGGTGCTCGTGAGCAATGAGCGCTTCATCATGGGGCGCGGCAAGCACTGCGACCTGGTGCTGCTCTCCAATCGAGTGTCGCGCGAGCACGCCGTCATCATCCGACAGGGCGAGAAGATCGTGCTCGAAGACCTCAACTCCTCCAACGGCACGTGGATGGACCAGAAGCGCATCACCAAGCGCGTTCTCTCCGACGGCGATGTCTTCACCCTCGGGAACGTGCGCGTGCGCTGCGACGTGGGCCCGCAGGAGTAGCGCTCAGGGGGCTCAGCTACGCATTTGGCTCGGTCCGCCGACCGCGCGGTGCTCTGCCCCCGCCCGCTCCGTAGCCCCCTCTTCTTTCGGACGTCCCTAGAAAGGAAAGGATACTCCGTGAAAAGGGCTGGCCTGCTGCTTGTGGTGCTTGGACAGCGAATACGAGGCGAAGCGCAAGGC
>JACRCT010000008.1 GCA_016218885.1 Deltaproteobacteria bacterium
GAAGGCGCGGTACGGAAGACGAAGCCGTCGTCCTGCAGGCTGGTCAGCGCCGGCGAGGTGGCTCCGGGAGAGAGAGTGGGGATCTGCGCGGGGATGGTCACTGTGGCCATCGCCTGGGTGACGCTCGTGCCGCTCGCCCCGATGATCGCGGGGACGCCGAGGGCCACCAGCTCCTGCGCCACCGTCGGGGCCCGGGTCTTGTCCGAGGCGTCGTCGCGGCTCTCCAGCGAGAGCTTGCTCCCCAGCACGCCGCCCGCGTTGTTGATCTCCTCCACGGCCAGCTGCGTCGCCTCGAGCTCGTCGGTGCCGTGAGTGGCCAGGCTCCCCGTGGTCGAGAGAATCGCGCCGAGCTTGATCGACTGGGCCGAGCCGTCACTGCAGCCGACGCTCCCAGCCGCCACCAGCACCAGAAACCACCTCGATCCGCTCATTGCCCGCTCCTTTCCATGCTCGCGGCGATTTGCCCGAGCAGCTTTCTAGAGAGACTGCGAGATGACGAGGCTCGCGGTGACCCCCTGGGTCGGGACGTCGATGCCCCCGAACCCGGGCTCCGCCCAGCGCGAGTTGAGGACGTCGGCGACCCGCAAGGCGACGCTGGTCTCGCGCTCGCCGATGAGCTTGCGCTTGGCCGTGGAGAGCGAGACCGCGGTGTAGAAGTACCCGGGGATCTCGTAGTCGCTCCCTTTGACGAGGGCGTTCGACTGCGAGCTGGTCCGCGGGCCGACGTACGAGACCTCTGCCCCGAAGCGCAGGCCAGCCCAGGGGAAGAAGTAGTCGCCCTGCAGATGCGCCTGGAGCGTCGGGTAGAGAGGGTTGATCGCATCCACGCTGGAGAGGCTGGTCACCTTCTGCGACCGCGATACGCTTCGCGCGGCGCCGACCGTCAGCCGCAGCTGTACTGGCCGGGCGATCATCGCCCGCGCATCGAGCTCGCCGCCCACGACCCACTCGTCAGCGACGTTCTGGGCCTGGAGGAAGAGAGACCTCTGCACGAACTCCACCCGCCCCAGGACGTAGGTGGCGAAGGCGTTGGCGGTGATCTCCAGCCGGTCTCCCACGCCGTAGCCGGCCGCCAGCTCGAAGGTGTGCGCCGATTGGGCCTCGAGGCGCTCGTTACCCTCGATGTCCAGCACCCGCATCGGCTGGGTGTAGAGCTGATCGGCGCTGGGCGCCTTGAAGCTCGAGCCATAGAGCAGCTTGAGGCTCAGCTGGCGGGAAGACGGCGCATAGACCACGCCGACACGAGCGCTCGGGTTCACCCCGTAGATGGTGTGGCTGTCGACCCGCGCGCCGGCGGTGGCGCTCCAGGCACCGTCGAACGAGACGATCGCCTGGGCGAAGGCGCCGGCGTTGCCAAACGTCTTGTGCGCGCCGTGCTGCTCTCCAGGAACCACCGTTCCGGCAGAGCGCAGGACCGTCTGCTCGGGGCCCAGGACGTCCTGGAGCAGCAGCGTGTCGAACGTCTGCAGCACGTTCTCCGTTCTCAGGTAGTCGGCGCCCAGGACGAGGTGGAGCTGGTCGAGCAGGCGCAAGCGGGAGGTTCCGGCCACGCCGAAACCGGTCGCTCGAACGCTTCGCAGGTAGACGAAGTCCGGGCGTCCGATGTCCAGGCGCTCGGTGCTCGCCGGCTCGCTGTTGAAGTACTGCCCGCTCGCCTCGAGGTCGAGCATCGGGTGCGGCTGCACCGAGTAGGTGACCTGATAGTGCTGGTTCACCAGGCCGATTCGCGTGCCCGAGGCCAGGGGCCCGAAGTCCTGGAACCTGCCGGCGGCGTCCAGCTGCTGGACGCTGGCGAGAAACGCAAGCTTCCCCTTGGCGACGTCCTCCAGGCTGAGCTTGGCGAGCAGCGAGCGCGGGCGGCTCATGTCCGTCGAAGACCGGCCGTGCAGGGCGCCACTCGCGTCGGAGGCCAGCGTGGGGCTGCTGCTCGGCAGCCAAAGACCGCCGCGTCCTTGCGCGCTGTAGCCGGCCGCCACGAGCACGTCGAGAGGGCCGGTGGCGGCGCCCACGAGGGCCGTCCCGCCGCCGCCGAGGTTGCTGCGGACGCTTCCCACCTGGCCGGTGAGCTGGGCGCCGCGGACCTGGGCTCCGGACCGGGTGACGACGTTCACCACCCCGAGGAACGCGTCCGCCCCGTAGAGCGCCGAGGCGGGGCCGCGGATGATCTCGACCCGCTCCACGGCCTCCATGGGGACGAGCTCCTCACCGAAGAAGTTCCCGGTGCTGGGACGGAAGTCCACCGCCAGGCCGTCGATCATCAGCTTGCTGACGGTGCCGCTGGCGCGGGCGCCGCCGTTGATGCCACGCACGCCGACGTTATGGCTGACCAGATCGTACACGTCGTAGACCCCGGGCACGGCGCGCAGCACCTCGGCCAGAGAGCGGTAGCCACGCGCCTGGATCTCCTCGGCGCTGACCACCGTCACCACCGCCGGCGTCTGCGCCCCGCGCTGCTCGGTGCGGGTGGAGGAGACGACCGACTGCTCGAGCTGGGAGTCCAGCGCGAACAGCGCCAGGGCGCTGTCGTCGCCGGGGCTGCTCTCGATGGGCTCTTCCTGGCCCGCGGCGATGGCGGGGGCAAGGCAGACCGCCGCGAGGACCCAGAATGCTCGGACTCTCATCACAGGGCTCCACAAGGGAAACGGGACGGCCACAGGCGTGCTCGCGCGGTTGGTCATCGAGGTCGCACCTTGTACCAGGCCACGACCTCGCCCATCTGCGCGGCAAGCCGCGCCAGGTCTTCCGCTGCCTTCTCGATGAGGCGGGTCCCGCTCGCTGTCTCTTGCGAGGCGGCGTTCAGCCGCTCGGTCGATTTCCAGATCTGGTCAACGCCCTCGGACTGCTGGCGGGTGCTGGCGGCGATCTCCGTGGCGGCCCGCGAGGAGGCGGCGATCGCCTCGGCCAGGTGGCCGATCGCCTCGCCTGCGGCGCTGGCAACCTGGGCCCCTGCGTTCGCACCCTGGTTTCCCTCTTCGATCTTCTGCTGCGTCTCAGAGATGGCCTTGGCCATGTGGCCCAGGAGGGCCTTGACCGTGTGCGTGGCCTTCCGGCTCTGATCCGCGAGGCTGCCCACCTCCTGAGCGACCGCCGAGAAGCCTGCGCCCTGCTGACCTGCACGCGCAGCCTCGATCGATGCGTTGATCGACAGCATGTGCGATTGCTCGGCGATCTCACCAGCGGAGACCACGATGGTCTCCATCTCGTCGGAGCGGCTGACCAGCCGCCCCATCTGCTCGGAGATCGCCAGCACCTGGCCGCGCACCTGCTGCATATGGGAGACGCTGTCGCGCACCGCGCCCGCCCCCGCGCCCGAGGACTGCTCGGAGCGCCTGGCGAGCTCGATGACCTGCTCGGCCTTGCCGAGCGCGGTCCGAAACCCTTCGCGCAGGCGCGAGACCGCCTCGCCCACCTCTGCCGACGTGGCCGCCTGGAGGCTCGCGTTGCTGGCGTTCTGGGAGGCCGTCCCCAGCAGCTTCGCCGAGACCTCCGAGAGCGAGCCGTTGGCCTCCACGAGCTGGGCGATGACCCCGCCCGTTCTCCTGACCATGGACTGTAGCGCTGCGGCGAGCCGGCCCAGCTCGTCCTGCACGTCCTCATCCAACGACTGGCTGAGGTCTCCCTCCGCCGCGACCTCGGCGAAGCGCACCATGTGGTCGAGACGGCGGGTCACCCACCGGAAGTAGAGGATGAAGAAGGCCAGCTCGAGCAAGCCGGTCGCGGCCACGCTGGCCAGGGTCTGGACGAACAGCCGGCGCTGCGAGCGGACCGGGGAGAGGGCGAGCACGATGTAGCCCAGCGGCTGCCTCCCGGAGGGGCCTGCGTTGAAGTCGAGCTCGCCGCCCGCATCGCCGGCGTCGCCCTCGAGCACGCGCGTGAAGCGCAGCAAGGTGTCCTCTTCAGGGTCCGAGAAATGGCGGGAGAGGGCTGCCTCCAGCTCGATGGCGCCTTTCTCCGGAGCCACGGCGATCACGTGACGGTCGGCGCCGAGCACCGCAAGGTAGCGGATGTCCTCGTCGCTCTTGGCGAGCGAGGTCACCAGGGGTTGAGCCCGGGCGGTGTCGGAGAGCGAGACCGCCAGCCGCAGGTCGGTGTGCTTCTCGAGGATCTGCACCATCGCCTTGCCGCGCTTGTTGAGCTCGCCTTTGAACTGCTCGCGGAAGCGCTCCCAGAAATAGCTCGAGATCACCAGGGTCGTGGCCCCGAGAGCCACCGCCAGCAGCAGTACCGACTGCAGCAAGAGCGAGCGCGGGAGCAACCTTGCGAGGAACGAGCCGGAGGACATCGGGGGACCCTAGCGAAAGACTTGGCGCGCGCGAGCCACGGCCTCATCGGGTATCTGCAAACCGAGCCGGGCCGCGGTCTTCAGGTTCAGGGTGACGGCGCCCTGGCTGAAGACGACCGGCGGTACGGGAAGCCGCTTCTCGGCAGGCTTGGCAGCGATGCCGGCGGCGAGCTCACCGGCACGCCGGCCGATCTCGCGGTAGTCGGCAGAGACGGAAGCCAGCGCGCCGGCGCGAGTGAAGCTCTCGAGGAAGCCATAGAGGGCGATCCGGTGCTCGAGGGTGAAGACCAGCAGGTAGCTGAAGACCTCCTTGGTGATCAGCCGCGGCGCTGGGAGCAGCCAGAGAGCCTCCACCTGCCCTGCCATCTCCGCCACCGCAGCCTGCACGTCGCGCGGATCCGCCACGCCCTTCGGTCGCAGCGTCAGACCGGCCACGGTGGCTGCCTTGGTGGCCTCCTCCACCTGAGCCGATGACGTCTGGGGATCGTAGATGAGCCCGATGCGCCGGAGAGCGGGAGCCACCCGCCGCAGCTCCGCGAGCTGGCTCCCAATCGATACCTCGAGTGGCACCCCGGTCACAGGAGGGGAGACCAGGACGTCCTTCTGGAAGACCATGCAGTAGACGATGGGAGTGCCCGGCAAGGAGGCGCGCGCCACCTGCAACGCCTTCTGCCCCACCACCAGGACCACCGCGGGTGCTTGCTGCTTGAGCTCAGCTTCCCAGCCCTTGGCCCCGACCGCGATCTCCGAGAGGGCGCCGAGTGATTCTCGGGCCCCCTCCATGGCCTCCTGGAACTGGGCCACCTTCGGGTCACTGAGCAGCGCCACGACCGAGCCTGCTCGCGCGGCATCGGGCAGAAGCGCCAGGCTCACCAGGCATGCGGTCAGAGCCACCCGGCTCATCTCACTCTCCAGCAAGGCGGCGACCATCGACCTCCAGCCACGTCGCTCCGCGTCCACCGACGACCCAGCCGCCCAGGCGACGAGGGCGTGGCAGGCCCACCCGGCGACGCGCCTCGTCGCAGTCGCAGTTGCAGTCGCTCGCCTTGATCGCCGGCGTCACGGCTTGCCTTGGTCCGATCCGACCGTTGCACGAACCACCCCTTGTCGGCAGCAGGCGCTCAAAACACGAGTGGCGGAGGGTCGCCAGGCTCGCGGCCACCAAGAGCAATCCTGCGGCAGAACCCCGACCGAGCCTGCAGCGCAAGCGCCATCAAGATAGGAATCCGGGTTTCCTCCCCTCTCGTACCTGTCACCGGCACGGGCTCATCGCAGAAGCTTGCTGACTGTCAGCAGAACGACATCAATACACCCCTGCGAGGTGGCTCACAATTATCGCGTGTCACGATGGTAGCGAGCGCGCTGCGAGAATCCCGATGGACTGCCAAAGGCCACCCCTGCTTCGGCGTCCATGACGAGGAGACCGCCACTCTGCCCTGCGACGCGGATCCGCTGCTCGAGGACGCCGCGCGCATCCTCCGAGTCTCAGCGAATCGCGCTCGATTCTCCTCTGCCTTCCCGGCCCCACGGTTGTTCGCGGGGATGGCCACGCGCTGCTTCGTTCCTTGTGGTGCGCCCTGGACCAGCAGGGCGGCCTGGGCGGGCAACCCCACCGAGCCTCGACCCGACTCCATGCGCGTGCGGAGGTGGCTGGATACCGTCACCCCAAGGGCTCGCTTGTCCGCGACGAGGGCATCGCCGCACGAGCCCACGATCGCCCCGCATCCCACGATTCCTGGCGATTTCGCGCCGCGGCGCTTCGCGGTCGCGTGCGACACGACGTGCCAGGAGGAACTCGTGACCGAGTCCTGCAGCAACTTCGCGCCGGAGTCCGGGGTGGTGACGGCCACGAACGCGGCGGGGGACCAGCCGGTCTGCGTCACGCTCTCGCCGCTCGCGTCGGCGCTCTACGGCCAGCGAAGCCAGTGCGAGCTCGACGGCCTCGCGGACATCCGGATCGAGGACGAGATCGAGCGGCGCGGGACGCGCGGAACGATGATGCTCGTCGGGCCTCCCTGCCCGGGCGGCCCCTGCAGCGTCGGCGTGGAGCTCGGGCTCGATGTCGACGACGTGAAGTTCGATACGTTCTTCGCCGAGGCGAACTTCGTGCAGCTCTCGACCGTCGGCCAGAGCGCGGCGGGGCGATCGCTCTCGCTGAACGCCGCGGGCGAGGGGACGCTGCCACCGGGGTACATCGACGCGTCGAACCACGGCATGCGGCTTCCGGAGGACGACGACGAGGATCCCGTGACGCTCGCGTACACGCAGCGAAACACGTCCACCTTCCCGGTGACGGTCGACTGGAGTTCGAACGCATGCTCGATCGACGGCAGCCTCTCGGTCGCGTCCGCCGGCTTCGAGGTCTCCTTCGTGGACATCGTGACCGGCACGATCATGAACCAGCCGCCCACCGCGAACGCGGGGACCGACCAGCTCGACGTGGAGTGCAACGTCGCCGGGGGCGGCGCACGCATCCTGCTCGACGGGACGAATAGCTCGGATCCCGACGGGAACGGGGACCTCGCGTCGATCCGATGGTTCGGCGGGAGCCGTTCCGGTCCCGAGGTCGGCTACGCCCTGAAGGCAGTCGTGTCGCAGACGGGGCTCGGCACGAACGGCAACTGGGTGCTGCGCGTGGTGGACGGCGGCGGGCAGTCCGACGAGGACACCGTCACCGCCCGGGTGGTGGACAGCACGGCCCCGACAGTCCTCTGCAACACGCCGGCGACGATCACCCCGCCCGACGCGGAGCACCCGGCCGTGTTCACGGCGACCGCTTCGGACGTGTGCGCCGGCACGCTGACGCCGACGCTCGCGAACCCCACCTGCTACTACCTCAACAAGGCCGGCAAGCGGGTGATCCGCGATGAGTGCGCGGTGACGATCGCGGGGGCCACCGTGACGATCTCGAACTCGGGCGGCGTCGGCGATTTCATCTCCTGGACCGCCAGCGCGAGCGACGGGAACGGCAACTCGGACGCGGAGACGTGCACGGTCCGGGTGGTCCGGAGGCAGTAGGCGCCCCGGAACGGATGCGCCGCGGACCACGGGCCGCGGCGCGCCCGCCCGCCGGGCAGCCGTGCAGCTCTCGGTCTCGAAGAAGCGGATCGCCTCGAGCGCGAGGGTCGTGACGAACACGACGCTCGCGCTCGCCGGTGCCTCTGCCGCGGCTACACCAGATCGATCACTTCCTGGCTCTGGCAAGCCATGCCGGGCTTCGACCGAGCGTGACGCCACGCGAGAGCCCACGGCGGCGAATCGTTCAGATCGCGCCCGAGCCCTGTGGGCTCTTCGACGACGAGGCGGCCTTCTCGAGCGCGCTCACGCCCAGCGCCGCGAGGCCTGCCAGGACGAACGCCGGTACCAGCTCGTAGACCACCGTGTCGGAGAGCCCGCTGAGCTTCCAGGCGACGGTCACGCCGAAGCCGGTGAGCATGCCCGCCAGCGCGCCCCGGCGCGTGAGCCGATCCGTGTAGAGCGCGAGCAGGAGCACCGGCCCGAAGGCCGCGCCCAGGCCCGACCAGGCGAAGAGCACGAACCAGAAGACCACCCGTACGTCCTGCAGCGAGACCAGCAGCGCGGCCACCCCGAGCACGAGCACCGTGACCCGGCCCGCCATCACCGAGGCCTTGCCCGAGCGCGCCTTGCCCAGCACCTGC
>JACRCT010000960.1 GCA_016218885.1 Deltaproteobacteria bacterium
CCCGCGCCAGCTCACGGGCGGCCAGCCCCTCGAGCGTGGGGCAGTCGACCTGGGCGAAACCCGGGAGGTCGGCCTCGAGCACCTCGCGCAGGGCCTGCTTCACCCGCGGGTGGTTGTAGCCGAGGTTGAGGACCCCATAGCCGCTGCAGAAGTCGAGGTAGCGCCGCCCCTGGTCGTCCTCGAGCTCCATGCCGCTGGCGCGAACGAAGGTCCGGCCGTAGCCCGCCATCGTGAGCAGGCTCACGAAGGCAGGGTTGACGTGCTCGCGATGCAGGTCGAAGGCCTGGCCGCGCGCGGCGGCGAGCTGGTGGACGATGCCATCCATCGGGGGCTCCGGGTTCCGGGGGAGGGGCGTGCAGGGGCGGCCATCATCCCCGACCGCCCGCCTCAAAGGGAATCGGGACCTCCCGCTTCGTCCCCTGCTGCGACCACGGCGCGCGAGCTTCTCGTCAGTCAGACGGTCGCCAAGGTTGGCTGCCCCGCACCTGTTTGCGCACCAGCCTTCGGCGAAGGCGGTCGAACCGGTCGATTTCCCCCAGCAACGCTTTCATAGGATCCTGTTCCGTCCGTCGCCTCGCTCGCCGGAGGAATCATGCTACGCAGAGCCGCCTTGATGGTCGCAGCCGTGGGCATTCTCGCACCTTGGGCTGGACCCTCGTGCCAGTGCGGGAGTGAACCGGCGTCTGAGGCAGGCGACGGCTCGAACCCCAACGAGGGTCGCGGGGATGGCGGCGCGAAGGACGCTTCGACTCCGTTCCCCCCGTGTGGGTCAGGGTGTCGGGCCCCCTTCTCCTGCAAGCACGGCTCGTGCGTGCCTGACCTGGGGACCTGTCAGGACTCGGGCGACTGTCCCGGCGACTCCTACTGCGACAGCGACAAGACCTGCGTTCCCTACGGCGTGCCACCCGAGGTGACCTTCGACCCCACCTGTGCCCGCGAGAGCCCGCCGCCGAACATCACCCCCGCCGTCAAGTGCGAGTGGACGGGACCTCCGGCGGGCGATCCCACCGCCGGCTACGTCCACGTCTACTCCTCGCCCTTCGTCGCCAACTTGAACCTCCGCCAGGATCTGGCCCGGCTCGAGCCGTCGATCGTGCTCACGACGTTCACCACCGAGGTCGGGAACCGGACCGGGATGCTGCGCGTCTTCGATGGTCGGACCTGCCAGGAGCAGATGCGAATCGGGGGCCCAGACGATCCCGAGGTCGAGCTCAACCGGCCGGCCTATGGCACCCAGTGGGCCATTGGCGACCTGAACGGCGATGTCGGAGCGTCCACCGGTCACCCGGAAATCGTGGGGCTGCACCGGACCAGCCTGAGCACCAGCGACCCGCTCAACCTCATCGCCTTCCGGGTGGACTCCTCGGTGCCTTCGAGCCCCAAGCTGGTGCGCCTCTGGCTCGGGCGGCTCTGTGGCCAGGGCGGAGCCGACACCGTGGTGCCCATCGCCAACAGCAGCAACTCGGCGAACTTCGGCCCCGGCATCTGGGACCTCGACGACGACGGCAAGCCGGAGATCGTGCTCGACCAGCTGGTCTTCGACAGCAGCGGCTGCCTGCTCAGCTCCCCGGCCGAGGTCACCCGGTACCTCGACCACGGGGTCATCACCACGGTCGCCGACGTGGATCACGACGGCAAGCCGGAGCTCGTGCGCCACGACGGCGTCTATGCCTGGGACGGCGCGGGCAAGCGCTGGCAGCTCGAGCCCTACTTCGCGCCGGCGGATCCGGCCGCCACCAAGCCGGGGCACGTCGCCGTGGCCGACTTCGGGGACTTTGCTTCCCCTGTGACATCGCGCACTCCGGAGATCGTCGTGATCTCGGCGGCCAGCACGGCCTTCGCGCCCAGCTCCAGCGGGACGGCGCGCCTCATGACGATCACCGGGCAGATCGTCCTCGGGCCCATCGAGCTCTTCCACGCCTTCGACGGCACCAACGAGATCACCCGTCACGGCGGGCACGGCGGTCCTCCGACCGCCGCGGACTTCGACGGCGACGGCTTCGTGGAGTTCGCCGCGGCCGCCAACCAGTTCTATACGGTCTACGATCCCGACTGCCTGAACGCGGGCACAGGCGTCGCGCAGCGACCCGGCGGACAGTGCGATCGCTCCGAGGTGACCCTCCCCGCGTTCGTCACTCCGCCTCTTCCTGACGGCATCCTCTGGGCCCGCCAGTCGCAGGACTACTCCTCGAGCGAGACCGGCTCCTCGGTCTTCGACTTCAATGGAGACGGTCGCGCGGAGGCGGTCTACCGCGACGAGTGCTACCTGCGCGTCTACGACGGCAAGACCGGCAAGGTCATCTACAGCGCGCCGGCCTCCTCCGGGACGGGACAGGAGCTGCCGGTGATCGTGGACGTGGGAGGAACCTTCACCACGCAGATCGTGGTCGCCCGGGCGGGCAACGGCGGGAGCTGTCCCTCGCCCGATCCGCTCAACTCCGCCTCCGGACAGTTCGTGAAGAGCACCGGCTTCCAGGTGCTCAGCGACCCGAGGGACCGGTGGGTCCCCTCCCGGCCTATCTGGAACCAGCATGCCTACAGCGTGACCAACGTCGGGGACCGCGGCGAGATCCCGCGTGCGAGCCAGGTCCTGAGCAACTGGGAGCAACCCGGCCTCAACAACTTCCGCCAGAACGTACAGGGGGCGCTCGGCAAGCTGCTCCTCGCCGATTTCACTGTCGAGCTGTCCGACTTGGGGGCGCTCTGTCACGCCGCGTTCTCGGAGATCCCCACGCAGATCTCCGCCAAGGTCTGCAACCGCGGCACGAACCCCGCCCCCAGCGGAGTCCTGGTCTCCTTCTCCGCCCGGTCCGGCGCCGATGCCGGGACGAGGCTCTTGTGCGAAGCGACCACCCCGACCATCCTCAATCCGGGCGAATGCACCATGGTCTCCTGTGCTGCGACGCCCTCGGAGAACGACGAGGTCTTCGTCGTCGTCGACCCGAACCATGCGATCCAGGACTGCCACCCGAACAGCAACACCAGCTCGGGGACGAGCGTGATCTGTCCTCCGGGACCGAGCTAGCCGGGTAGTACCGCGTGGCTCGAGGGGCGAGCAGGGGCGGCTATACTCCCTGACCGCCCGCTCCGAGGAAGCCCATGCGCCCGATCTCGCTCGCTGCACTCTGGCTCGCCGTTGCTGCCACGGGGGAGAGCCCGCCCGACGCCTCGGTCGTTCGGGACCTCGGCGATGCGCATGTCGAGGCCAGCGCCGAGCCGTCCGACGCGGTGCCGAGCCCCGACCAGGTGGCGCGAGCGGTGATCGCCGAGACCAGCCGGATCGCCAGGGCCTCGGAGGTGGAGCAGGTCGGGGCGGCCATCCAGCGCATGCAGCGTGCCGCCGGGGCCCTGAAGGACTTCACCGCGACCTTCTACAAGAAGGAGTACAAGGGCAAGCAACTGCCCGAGGAGAAGATCCTCCTCAAGTACCGGGCGGAGCCGCGCAGCCTATACCTCGGCTGGACCGGAGACGTCGCCAATGGCCAGGAGGTCCTCTGGCAGCGCGGGTGGAACGGCGAGCGGGCCCGGGCCCACCCCGGTTCGTTTCCTGACTTCACCTTGAACCTGCCCACCAGCCACTACCTCGCCACCCGCAACACGCGGCACGAGATCCCCATGGCGGGCTTCGACTTCACCATCTCCATGTTCGCGCGCGATCTCGTCACCGGTCGCGCCAAGCCTGAGTGCGTGCAGAGGGCGGCGGACACGGGACCGACCCTCCTCTTCGAGGTGCCCTCCCGCTGCTTCGAGCTCGAGACCGACAAGGCCAAGTGCCCGGAGATGTACGCCTTCAAGGCGCGGCTGTGCATCCACGAGCGGCTGGGGCTGCCCAACAAGATCCAGGTCTGGGACCGCGAGGACGGCGAGCTGCGCCTGGTCGAGGACTATGGATACGACGCCATCCAGGTGAACGTCGGCCTCACCGACAAGGACTTCGATCCCGATAACGAGGCCTACGATTTCTAGAGCCCCGACCAGAAGAGAAGAGAGGGGGCTCGACGGGCTGGGCCGGCTCCTCTACCTGCGCGCGGCCCACCGGGCCATTCCCTCGATGTTCCCCCGCAGGACCCGGGGCGCTGCGGCGTCGGCGCCGGCGGTGAGGGCCTTCCACTTCAAAAACCCGACGTCGTCGCGCTTGGGGGCCGATCCCAGCGCATAGCCCACGAGGCCGGGAGCGACGAGCCACGCCCCGTGGTTGTAGTCCGACCGCGCTCCCACCTTCGAGGAGAGCGCGTCGGTCTCGGCGCGCAGGACCTCCCAGGCGGCGATGGCAAACCCGGAACGGGTGCCCATCCGGTGCAGGACCAGCTCATGGTGCATGGCCCCGAGCATGGGCAGGTCGACCCGCTGGTAGAAGCGCACGTGGTCCGGCGCAACGAAGCGCGGGTCGGCGATGGCCCGGGACTCGGCGACGTGATCGATGTTGCCGACGTAGTGGCCCACGTCCATCACCGCCGCGACGACCTTCTCGGGGTCGGCGCCGGGAACCGGGAGTAGTGCGACCCCTTCCTCGGTCGGCCGGCCAGCCTGCGCCCAGTGGAAGAAGGCGAAGGCCGTCGGACTTGACGAGGGAAGGTGCTTGAGGACCCGCTCGACGAAGGACTCGTATTCGGACATGGCGCCTCCTTCAGAGGGCGAGAGACTACCCGCAACCCGGGCCTTTGGGGATCGAAGGAGTACAGACCTTGGTCGGGAGGGTCCGGCGTCGCCCACAAAGGCGGAATTGGCGGGATGGCTGCATTGGGCAAAAGAGAAGGGCGGCCGGTACGGTGACCGGCCGCC
>JACRCT010000961.1 GCA_016218885.1 Deltaproteobacteria bacterium
CAAGCGCGGCCCGAAGAAGCCGAAGAAGAAGAAACCATTCGATCCCAAGCATCCTCATGTATCGACCGCGCGTCTCCTTGCTGCTCGGCGTTCGAGGAAGTCGAAGAAATAGCGGGAGGGATCACCTTGGAAGGGCTGGTCGAGGGGCTTCTGTGATTCCGCAGGGTTGGCCCTCGACTCCGGCATCGCAGTGATGCGTCCATTGAGGCTCTCGACGTCGTAGGCGGGATCCTCGACCACCCCGGCCCGCTCGCCCCGCTACTTCTCGTGCCCCCCCCTGTCGTCCTGTCGTCCAGCTCACCCGCTCCCCTCGTCCCCGTGCACAGCCAGCCCTTGCGAGGCTTGGAGCGCCGCCTCGGTGACGAGCAGCCGAGAGCCTGGCATCCGCAAGTTTTCGGAATTCGGAACCTGGCCCCCGGTCGTGTGCCCTCAAGAGCCCATAAAGACTACCGATGTGCTTTCAAGAGCACATGGCCGCTTGATCTTCGCGGCACCGGTTGCTATCGGGAGGAGCATGCCTGCCCGCAACGCGCTCCTGAAGGCCCCTCCTCACCCGGTCGAGAAGGCGCTCCGAACCCTGGGGGCCAATCTCCGCACGGCCCGCCTGCGTCGCGGCCTGTCGCTGGAGGAAATCGCCGAGAAGATCGGCACCGGTCGACGCGCGGTCGCTGACGCCGAGAAGGGCAAGCCATCCACCGCGGTCGCGGTCTACGTCGCCCTGCTCTGGGCCCTGGGGCTGCTGGAGCACATGGACGAGGTCGCCGACCCTGCGGCGGACGAGGTGGGCTCGCGGTTGGCGCTGGCGAAGGAGAAGAAGCGGGCGAGCAGGCCCCGAGGCTTGAGCAATGACTTCTAGGCCCCAGAGCTGCTTCGTCTACATCACGCTCCCGGGAGCCGTGCAGGCGGTCACCTGCGGCAGGTTCGAGCTCTCGGCGGATCGCCGAGGGGTGCCGCTGGGCAGGTTCGTCTACGGTCGCAGCTATCTCGAGCGCGCCGACGCCATTCCGCTGGATCCCGTCGAGCTCCTGCTGTCCGAGCGCACGTTCCAGACCGTCGAGCTCAACGGGGTGTTCGGCGCGCTGAGGGATGCCGGGCCGGACTACTGGGGCCGCCGCATCATCGAGCGCCATGCCGGGAAGCAGCCCCTCTCGGAGCTCGACTATCTGCTCCACTCCCCAGAGGACCGCGCTGGTGCGCTCGGCTTCGGGCTGAACGCTATCCCTCCAGCGCCGCGCCGCAGCTTCAACCAGACGCTCCAGCTCGAGCACCTCCAGGCGATCGCCGACGCCGTCGTATCCGATGCGCCGCTGCCGCGCGGGACGGATTCCTCGCAAATCGAGGAGCTGATGCTCGTGGGCACGAGCATGGGCGGGGCTCGTCCCAAGGTCGTGGTCGAGGACCCCGAGGGGCTCTGGCTGGCGAAGCTCAACCGCGGGGACGATCGCTGGAGCATGGCGCGGGTGGAGCACGCGACGCTGGTCTTGGCGCGCGCCTGCGGGCTGTCGACCGCGGAAAGCAAGATCCTCCAAATTGCCGGCCGGGATGTGCTGCTCGTCAAGCGCTTCGACCGGCGACGCGTGCCCGAGGGCTACCAGCGCGCTCGGATGGTCAGCGCCCTCACCTTGCTGCGCGCGGGCGAGAGCGCCACCGCGCGCGACCGATGGTCCTACCTGCACCTGGTCGAAGAGCTGCGGCGCGTGAGCTCCGAGCCATCGCTCGACGCCCGCGAGCTCTTTGGCCGGATGTGCTTCAACGCGCTCGTCTCCAACTGCGACGACCATCCGCGCAACCACGCCGTCCTCGCCTGGGGGAGGGATTGGCGACTCTCCCCGGCCTACGATCTGACGCCTTCGGTGCCGGTGAGCCTCGACCGGCGGGACCTGGCCCTCACCTGCGGAGACGAGGGCCGGTGGGCCAACGCGCGCAACCTCGCCTCGCAGGCCCAAAGGTTCCTGCTCGAGCCGGAGGAGGCCGCCAGGCTGATCGCTCAGATGAGCGAGCGCGTTCGGTCGAGCTGGTACTCGACCGCGCGGTCCGAGGGCGTGTCGGAGAGGGATTGCGCGTCCATCGCCGGGGCGTTCGCGTATCCGGGATTCGAGGGGTGACAGGGTCGCTGCCGCCCCGGCGACGCGGATGTCGAAGGCACGGGCACAGGCGACTTCGCGCGCGGCCCTCAGTTCGCCGTCGGGACACCCACCCCCCGAGGGCCCCCAGCTCCGTGCAGGCACGCCGTGCACAGCCCACCCTTGCGCGGCGGGGAGCGCGGCCGCGGTGACGAGCTGCCGAGAGCCTGGCATCCGCGAGTTTTCGGAATTCGGAACCTGGCCCCGGGGAACGCCGCCGCCGACAATGGCGTTCTCGAAGGCGTCCCCATGAGAGCGGCGACCCTCAAGGTGCAGCGAGAGCTCGGACGGCGCTCGATCGCCGTGCTGCCGATGCTCTACCCGAAGGAGCTGCTGACCGCCTTCGGGGTCCACGCCGTTGAGCTGTGGGGCCCGCCGGGCGCGCCCGCGCTGCCCG
>JACRCT010000962.1 GCA_016218885.1 Deltaproteobacteria bacterium
CGCGGCTGGCCTTCTCCACGTCGTAGTCGGCGTTGTGGAGCAGGTTCTGGATGATGTTCTCGACGTCCTCGCCCACATAGCCGGCCTCGGTGAGGCTGGTGGCGTCGGCGATGGTGAACGGCACGTTCAGGAAGCGGGCGAGCGACTGCGCGAGCAGGGTCTTGCCCGAGCCGGTCGGCCCCAAGAGGAGGACGTTCGACTTGGCGAGCTCGACCTCCTCGGGGAGGGTCTTGCCGGCGGAGCCCGGTCGCTGCGCCTTGGCTTTCTTCTGATAGATCCGCTTGTAGTGGTTGTAGACCGCGACCGAGAGGATCTTCTTGGCCTTGTCCTGTCCGACCACGTAGTCGTCGAGGAAGGTCTTGATCTCCGCGGGGGTCGGAAGGTTGACGGCTGGCTTGCCTTCCTCGCGCTCGCCCTCCTCCGCAATGATGTCGTTGCAGAGCTTGATGCACTCGTCGCAGATGTAGACCGTGGGGCCCGCGATGAGCTTGCGGACTTCCCTTTGGCCCTTCCCGCAGAAGGAGCAGGACAGGTTCGGGTGATGATCTGACTTCCGGCTCACGCTACCTCCCAGCCCTGGCGGCAGGCCCTGCCGCCCCCGACCCTGAACCTACGTCCGCGCCTTCATCAAGGCCCAACGGCCTGTTCGAGGCATTTTATCCCAAGCCGAGCCGACGGCTAGCTGCTCGCTTGCCAAACCTTCCGGCCCTTCTTATCCCTTATCCCTCATCCGGGTGCCTCGCCGCCACGGGCCATGGCAGGCGGCGCCCCAAATATAGGCTCTGCCCGATGCCCCCCGCCATGGCGCGATGAAGGCCCAAGCGGGTCGCAGCCCGCGCCCAGGCCCATTCTCTCGCGGCGTCTTGTGCTCAAGACGCCTCGGCCTCGCCTTTGGAGGCGAGCTCCTCCACGTCATCGGCCAGGGCCTGCGCGCGCTCGACCACGGCCGCGGGGACCTTGCGACAATTGCCCAGCTCCGTCGCCAGCTTGCGCGCCGCGGCGGCAAGCCTGCGCACCACCAGATCGACTGGGGGCGGTGGTCTGGGCGGGGGTGGATAGCGCTCGGCGAGCTCACGGGCAATCTGGGTGGGCTTCTCCTCGCTCCAGATCTTCTCGCGCAGCTCCTTGTAGTCCTGGTCGGACAGCTGGCCCCGCTCCTCGGCGCCGGCAAGCACGCTGACGACCTCGAACGCGGGGGCCTCGCGCTCGGGAGGCGGCGGCTCATCGTGGGCCTGCGACGCGAAGAGCGACTTCTCGTGCTTGGCGAGGAAGGCGTAGGAGTTGGTGAGCTTCAGCGCGGTCTGGCGCTTGATACGCAGCTCCTTGGCACAGTAGTCCTCGAAGGTCTTGAAGCCCCACTGCTCCCAGGTGCCCTCGTTGCGCACGCGCACGAGCAGGGCGCCGAGCTCGACCCAGCTCGACTTGAACTTCTGGGCGGTCTGGAGCACCTGGTGGCGCAGCGTGCCCGGTTCCAGCTCGGAGGCAATGTCGGCGAGTGCGGCCTGACCCTTCGAGTGCATGGGGAGCAACCTCCAGAATCGAGCAGAGGGTCGGATAGTCGGTCGATAGTCGACAGTCAAGAAGCGAAAAGAGAGCCCTGGCTTCTCGCCCCCTTGACCGCCTACCGAGCTGCGCTCCCCACGTCCGCCTGGAGGGCCATGCGTCGCCTCATCACTTGGATCCAATCGAGTACGCCCAGGCAACGGAGGCCTGCTCGCCTTGATAGGAGGGGAACTTCCACTTCCGGAGCTCGGCCAGCATGCACCTGTGCAGCTCGGTCTCCGCGCTCTTGAAGTCGGGGTGATCGATCCAGAGCTTGCTGATCCTCCCGTCGTTGCCGATGACGACCTCGAGGGGGACACGCGCCTTGAAGCCGCCCTTCTGGCGCTTCATCTCCTCCATCAAGCACGGGTGCAGCGTCGCCTTGTTGGAGCGCACGACCCCGTTGATGGCCTCCTTGTCCCACTGCTGCACGACGGCGACGTCGTCCCCATCAGCGGGCTTGGCCTGCATCGCGGAGGCAGGGCCTGTGCCGGCCGGGGTCTTGGGATCGGCCGCCCCAGGCCTGGGCTTGGGCCTGGCCTTGATGGGGTTGGCAGGGTTGGCTCCCGGTGTCGGGTTCTTGGCGTCAGGGTAGGGGAACTCCACCTCGCCGGACCGTGCCGAGGCGAGCTTGATCGACGGCAGCTCGTCGGTGATGACGGCCTCTGGCAGCTGGATCTGCTTCTCCCACGGCCGATGGATGGCCAACCACCACGCCAGCCGCCCACCGCCGATGAGCAGCACGATGGAGAGCAAGCCCATGCTCGCCAGCTTCAGCGCCCGGCCGCGCCGCCGCTCGCGGTTCATGGTCTGGCTGGCGACGTCCACGCGCAGCTTGGCCTTCGACTTGGCCAGGTGCACCCGAAAGCGCTCCACCTGCGCCATCGGCGTGAACTTGGGCTCGAGGTTGAAGGGAGCCACCGGCGTGCTCTCATCCACCTCGCCCGCGTAGAGGAGCTCGACGAGCTTGGTGAAGGGTACCGGCCCGAGCAGCAGATCGCCCTGCTTGAAGAGCCAGCTTCCGCCAGTGGTGCCGACGTCGATGCCGAGGCCGTCCGACGGCATCGCCACCTCCTAGGACGCAAACGTTCGAGCCATGATAGCGATTGCCAGCGCGTCTGGAAACGCGCCCGTCGCTCGGCCGTTCACGGCGGCCTGCACCGGAGTCGGCGGCTCAGCGGGGGCCTGGGGCTCGTCCCTCGGCTTGATGCGCTCGTACTGCTCACTTGCTGTACTTGACCAGCAGGTCTTCGATCGCCTCGCGCAGGTACTCGCTCTGGCGTACCCGGGTCTTCGCCGACAGCCCCTTGAGCAGATCCAGGGAGTTCTTGGAAATCCGGAACACCAGCGAAACCAGCTGCTTGCTGTCCATGTGTGCTCCTTGGCGACAGATTGCCTACATCTGCACACAGGCTCACACAGGTTCGGGAATGGGTCAAAGAAACGGCTACTCGAGCAGGTAGGACCGGGCTTGGAAGCCGATCGAGAGCTCGCCCCCGAAGCGCCGGCCATAGCCGAAGCCGAAGGTGCCCGCTGCGTCGAGCCACAAGCCCATGACCGGAGAGAAGTCCCACATGGCCCCGAACCCGGCGCGCGCGCCCAAGGTCTGCACGGGGCGGAATGTCCCCATCAACTCCGCGCTGACGAAGGTCTTGATCTCGTCTTTGCCCCAATACTTGCGATAGCCCAGCAACAGAGACTCGCCCCTGGCCGGCGAGAGGAACACCAGGCGCCCGCGCAGCGTGAGCTCGCTGCCGGACTGGCCAATGGCCATGGTGCCCCCGAGGTCCAGGAGCGAGTTTGCGCCCGTGATGGACCGGGCCCGCACGCCCTCCGAGCTGCCGGTGCAGAAGACACAGTCGGCATCGACGATGGCCGAGTACTCGGTTCCCAGGGAGAGAAAGAACCCCAGGGAGCCATTGTGCTCACGGGTCAGCTCGCGATCTTGTGCGTGGAGATGAGCAGGCACCAGGAGCACGAGGGCACAGAGCGCCGTGAGATGGGCTGGCTTCATCGATCCTCTGGTGGCGCAATGGCGCGAGGGATGATCACTTACCCCGACCCGCCACGCGAGGCCAGCCTCGTCCCTTCACGCGCGGCGTCGGCGCAGGGCCCAAGGGAGCATGGAAAGCGCGAGCAGACCCATCCCCGAGCCTGCCACCGAGCAGCCTGCCGCTCTGCTGTCCACGCCCTGCCCTGCTTCGAAAGAGGAGCCCCGTTGGGCATTCAAGGCGGTGGCATGGGGGGCCTCCCACCTGGCCATGCCCACCAGACCCGCTTCGTCGACCACGTGCACCTCGACCGAGCCTTCGGCCGCGACGGCCTGCAGATCGATCGGCCGCAGGGCGCCAAACGAGGAGAGCGGGCCCTCGCCTACGCGATAGGCATAGCGCAGCGTCTGGGGCGGGCTCACCGAGTCGCTCGCCTCCGAGATCAGCAGCCCGTGAGCGAGGTCCTGCCGCAGCGAGACCCGCGGGGGCTCCCAGTCCACGACCATCGTCACGCTCTGGCCTGGTGGGCCGACCAGCGCCGGCTCTCCGGCGATCCGCGCGCGCACCTCGATGCGATGCCGGCCGGGCATCACCAGCGCCGGGTGCTCGACCTCGAGCCGCGGACCGTCGAGCCAGGTGGACCAAAAGCCGCCGTCGAGGCGCCAGGCGTACTCCATGGGGCGCGCCCTGCCGGGAACGTCGTCGGCCGAGACCTCGAGGACTGCGACCGGCCAGGGCAGCGGACGATCGGCACGCAGCGCCATCTGCTCGCGCTCCGGGATGCGGGAGGCGACCAGACGTGCCTTGGCGGCCGGCCCCCAGCTCGCGCACTGGCCCGCCAGCCCAAGGGTGGCGTAGGCGCCCAGGTAGTGGAAGTCGTCGGTCTGGCCCACGCGGGTGACGCCCTTGAGCTGGTTGATGCGCACCCGGAAGCCGTTCATGTCCGGCACCGAGAACGGCTTGAGCGAGGCCGCCAGGACCGGCTCGGCCATCCCCAGGATCACGGGGATGAGCTGCGTCAGGGCGGCCGGGTCCTCGGCGAGGAGCTCGGCGTTTCCGGGGACGTCCTTGCGAATGACGATCATCTGCTTGAAGTCGCCCAGCGCCGGCAGCACGGTCATCGGGCAACCTTCGATGACCAGCGACACGGGCACCCTCACGTCCACGGCCAGCGTGAACAGGCGCGCGTAGCGGTCCTCGATCAACGCGTAGATGTCGACGCGCAGGTCGGTGATCTCCAGGGTGACCAGCGGCTTGATCGGCTTCTTCGTCGTCGGGTCGTAGGTCCCCTCACCGATCTTGAGCTGCGGGGCGCCCAGGGGGCGCATCACCACCCTCATCGGCGCGTCCTGCGTCGCGCTGCCCGAGAGCACGCCCAAGGACGGCAGCGCCATCTTGAAGAGCCCCGAGTTGAGCATGGGCACCTGGGCGCTCTCGAGGTTCAGGCACAGCGAGCCCGACTGATGCGCCTCGTGGAGCAGGCGGCTCAGGAAGTCCTGCGACATGGCCACTCCGACGTGGTAGTCGGCGGGAGCGTCCGCCTCCAGCGTCGGGGGCGGCACGGCCTGCGCCGGTGGTGCGGCGAGCTGCGGCACACACGGCGACTGGTTCACCGCCTTCACGCCACCGACCATTGGCGTCTGGAGAGCGGTGTCGATCTTCGGGGCCTCGCCGCCGGCCATCGCCAGCAGATCGATCTTCGACGCCGGATCGCCCCCCCAGGCCGCGAGGAGCTCGCCGGCCCTGACCCGCCCCTCGAAGCCCAGCAGGCGCGGGACGCAACGCCCTTGGTGCTCCTCGTCGCCCTTGCACACCTTCTGGGTCGGCTCGCAGTCGGCCTCGCTCAGGCATTGGCAGGTGCTTCCGGCCGGGCAGGCGAGGACGGCGGGATCCTCCGGGTTGCAGGTCCGGCAGCGCTGCACGTCGAGCGTTTCGGCGACCAGCTTCTGCACCTGCGGCTTGAGCACGTAGTCGAAGATCATCTTCTTGAGCAGGCTCCAGTTGGCGACGCTGCACAGCCAGCCGCACATGCTCTCGTCCTCGCCGTCGGCACAGCCCGGAGCCAGGCAGTCCTGCTTGCCGACCTCGAGGTCGCCGGACTCCACCTCGTCGATGCCGCCGATGAGCTCCCCCTCGTTGGCGGGATCGGGCTCGACCATGTCGAAGGTGAGCTGATCGTTCCACAGCTCATCCGAGGAGAACTGCATCTTGATGCGCAGCGTGTCGTCGGGGCGGTCCCCACGCGAGGAGTAGAAGTTGGCGAAGCAGCCCATTCGCCACAGGGCCGCGCACAGCCCCGCCCCCTCGCTCGAATCGATGAGGAGGTTGCTCGCAGCCCCGGTGGCCGTGTCGCGCAGCGCGTCGATGCTGACCGTGGCGACGACGCCGATCTTGTCGGGGGCTTGCGGGGTGATCAGCAGATCGCGCAGGGTGATGACGACCGGGCAGGGTGCGTCGTCGCCGGTGCATTGGCCGTCCATGGCCCCGACGCTGGCCAAGCCCGACCGCCCGTTGTCGCACACGAACAAGTGCTCGCCCAGGCCCACGACCTTGTCGCCCAGGTCGGACTGCGCGATGTGCGTGCAGGGAAGAGCCAAGGGGATGTCGAGCCAGTCACCGTTTCCAGGATTGGTGCGGGCAGCCGGCATCAGGTTGCTGATGAGGGGCTTCCAGTTCGCGTTCAGGTAGTCGAAGCCCGCCCTCGACAGGCGGACCACCGCGGCGTTGCTCTGGGGCGTTCCCTGGAAGCCGCCAGGGATGGGCTCGACCCCGCTGCCCGCGCATCCACCCCCTTCACCACATGCCAGAGCCCCGAGCGTCACGAGCATCGCCGCGGGCTGCCACAGGCACTTGAGGCTCCGTCCGGGCATGGGGCCTTCCTTCCAGAAACGGGGGCTGCTTCGGGTTCGCCAGGATGGTAAAGGGCGCCCCGCTTGGCAGCAACCGCCGTTTTCCCCGAGGCGCGGGGGTTTCCTACTCGGCAGTGGCAGAGGCAAGGAGCTCGCGCAGGACCTCGGTCTCGGCCTCGAGCTCGGCAGCGGAGAGCGTCGAAAGGTCACGCTTCCTGACCTTGCGCAGATAGGCGTCCAGCGACGTGTTCCGGCCATACAGGTCTTGAACCCGGGTCACCGCCTCCGCGAGGCAGGCCAGCGCATCAGCCGGCTTGAGCGCCCGGAGCTGCTGATCGACGCCCTCCAGCACCACCGCGCAGGAGGCTAGCACCTCGCGGTCGTGCTCCACGAGCATCGCGCGGCGATTGATGCTGGTGAGGCCCTGGGTGAACTCGGCGAAGTCCCCCACGGCCCGAACGAGGTCTTCGGTGGCCAGACGGGCGGGGAAGCCGTTCAGCAGCGAGCGCAGCTCGACGAA
>JACRCT010000963.1 GCA_016218885.1 Deltaproteobacteria bacterium
CGAGGCCGACTCCGGAGCCTCTCGCTGGTGTCTGAGCGAGCAGCAGTCGGTCGCGCCTGGGACCGGCAGCTCCCCGTGCGAAGGGGGCGCGGGGCCGCTGAGCGGATGGTACGACACGAGGCCGACCACGTTCGCTCTGTCGACCGGGGAAGGCCCGAAGCAGGTCTTCCTTTGGCTCGCGGATGGTTCGAGCCGGGTGGATCCCAACGGTGCGTCCGCGCGCATCGAGTTGACCCACACTCCGCTTCCCTTGGTGTTCGACCCGACGCCTTCGAAGATCTCCAGCCTGCACAAGGCGGCCACCCGCCTCACGGGGACGTGCACCGAGATCGGCGGCCTCGTGGACCTCACCGGCGATGCTTCTGGAGCGACCACCTGCCTCGACGGGACTTGGTCGATCGTGGTGGACCTCTCGACCCTCCGCGACGGGCCCGTTGACGTCATGGGGGTGCAATGGACGGCATCGCATGTCCTCTCCTCAGTTCCCGTCGCGCGCCAATACATCAAGGAGACCGCGCACTGCGATGATCTCCACCATTTGAACGGCGCCCCCTTCGCGAGTGGGACGGGGAGCCCCGCCGACCCCTATGTGGCGTGCAGCGGCACTCAGCTGACTCAACTCGCCTCGCACCCCGACGCGAGCATCAAGCTCCAGAATGACATCGACATCGGTGGCGCGCCCTGGACTCCCCTCGACACGTTGACCGGGACGCTCGATGGGAATGGCTTCGTCGTCGAGAATCTGTACTTCCCGGATGGCTCCAACTACGCCGGGCTCTTCGCCTCTTCCAGCGGCACCATCAAGAACCTCGGCGTCGTCAACGTGAACATGGTCGGCGGCTGTCATCTCGGCGCCCTCGTCGGAATCCTCAATCAAGAAGGCGTCGTCCAGGACTGCTATTCCACCGGCATCATTCAGACCACCAGCGACTCCGTCGGCGGCCTCGTCGGGCAGAGCTACGGGACGATCCTCAGGGCGTATTCGTCCGTTGCGATCACGGCGTCTGCCAGCTACGACATCGGAGGCTTGGTCGGCCACTCCACCGAAACGGGAATCGTCCGCCAGTCCTATGCCACCGGGGCCATCGAGGTGACCCATGAGTCCAACGCGGGAGGCCTGATCGGAGAGAACGGCGGCACCGTGGACGATTGCTATGCGACCGGGTCGGTGACCGCAGACTCCGACTCTTCTTCGATCGGCGGATTGATCGGCCTCAACACCGGGCCGCTGCAGTCTTCGTATTCATCGGGACCAGTGTCCGGAGAAGGCAGCCTGGTCGGGGGGCTCATCGGCGAGAATACCGGCGCCGTCACCTCGAGCTATTGGGATCTCGAGACCAGCGGGCAGCCCTCGAGCGCAGCGGGCGCGGGGCTGACAACCGCCAATATGGGTGATCAGTCGAGCTACTCGGGCTGGGATTTCACGACGGTATGGGAATTCGATTCAAGCCGACCGGCCTATCCGATTCTTCGATGGCAAGAGTGAGCTTCCATTGAAATGCTGGCAATTGCGAAGCATGGAGGAAGTGGATCCCATTCTAAGCATCAGGCGCGGGGATCCGGTCACCCCGAGCGTAGCTCCCGCCGCGCAGCGGTGGGAGCGGAGTCGAGGGGCCCTCTCGACTCCGGGGCTCAGCTGCTCGCCCCCCGCTCTAATCGAGCCGCGCTCTCTTATTCCGACCTGAGGGCTCCTTCATGCCGTCCGCTCTCATAAGGTTTGCCTCGCTGCTCGTCGCCATCCTCTCCTTGGGAATCGCGGGCTGCTCGGAGAGCTTCAGGAGCACCGATGCCTCCGTCGCAGCGCCGGACTCTTCCCTTCCACCTGATGGATCGGCCGTGCAGGGACAGGACGCCGGCGAGGAGGCCGACACCGGGGCGACGCCCAGGCGCGACGCCGGCACCACACCGGATGCCGGAGCCATCGGCGTCCTCGGCCGCAGCCTGTACGTCGACCCGTCGCTCGCCGTCGCCCACTGCGATACCTACTCGGTCGCCGTGCGCGCCTGCGGCTCGGGCGACGCCACGGCCTTCCAGACCTTCTCGGCCGTGGGCACCACCCCCGGCCCCGGAGACACGGTCTTCCTGCGCCAGGGCACCTACTCCGAGACCTTGGCTCCCGAGACCTCGGGGACCGAGGGGATGCCCATCACCTATCGAAACCAACCCGGCGAGGAGGCGATCCTCACCGGCGCGCTCTCCCCCGCGGTGGACCTCTCCGACCGCTCCTTCATGGTGATCGAGGGCCTGGTGGTCAGCGACGTGCGGCGCTGGCTCCACGCCTTGCGCGCCCACGACGTCGTCCTGCGCGGCAACACCTTCCGGCGGGCCAACGACAGCGGCGGGAGCGCCAAGACCGGGCTCTTCTTCCAGGAGGCCACGCACAACCGGATCCTCGGCAACACCATCGAGGACACCACCCAGGACAACCTCGCCCTCATCAAGTCCGACGGCAACCTCGTCCAGGGCAACACCTTCCGCAAGGCGGCGCACACGCTCTGGACCATCAAGTGCGGCAACCAGAACGTGCTGCGCGGCAACTTCTTCCACAACGAGGTACAGAAGATCGGCGAAATCTATGACTGCGACGGCGTCGGCTTCGACCACGAATTCACGCTGAGCAACGCCACCCGGCGCAACCTGGTGGAGGAGAACGACTTCGCCTACACGGCATCCAGCGGCGACCACTCGCCC
>JACRCT010000964.1 GCA_016218885.1 Deltaproteobacteria bacterium
CGCACACGGCGTGGCGCTCTGGGACCAGCAGGGAGATGCGGTTGAAGGCGCCGCACTTCGGGCAGCGGAACACCAGTGGGTCGGACATTTGGTGTCTTGAGATAACCACCGCTCCCATGCCGTCAAGAGGGCTGCCTTGCGGCGGGTGGCATCGTCCAAGCGTGTCCTTCTTGGACGGTGGGGGAGGGCTGGTCTTGCTTGGCCTGGTCTCCCGCGCCGCGCAACCTGCACGCCGTCCGCTCTTGGTGCTTTCGGCTGCGGCTGGGGTAGGTTGCATGGCCTGCACTTGTCGGGAGGAACGATGACCGGCCTGGATAGTCTCTTCGAGCGCGCGGCGCGCTCGCGCGAGGTCTTCTGCAACAGGACCCTCAACCTGCGAGCCGTGCGCGCCATCGGCTACGACATGGACTACACGCTGGTGCACTACCACGTCGAGGCGTGGGAGCTGCGGGCCTATGAGCACCTGAAGCGGCGGCTCCTGGCGGACCACTGGCCGGTGGAGGACTATGCCTTCGACCCGCTGCTGGTGACCCGCGGGCTCATCATCGACACCGAGCTGGGCAACGTGGTCAAGGCCAACCGCTTCGGCTACGTCAAGCGCGCCTTCCACGGGACCCGCCCGCTCCCCTTCGACGAGCAGCGCCGCGTCTACGGCCGCACCACCGTGGACCTGGCCGATCGGCGCTGGGTGTTCCTGAACACCCTCTTCTCGCTCTCCGAAGGGTGCATGTACCTGCAGCTCGTCGACCTGCTCGATGCGCGTCGGCTGCCGGAGGTGATGGGCTATGCCCGGCTCTACCGCCGCACCCATGAGTCGATCGACGCCGCGCATGCCGAGGGCGAGCTCAAGGCGGAGATCATGGCCGATCCCGACCGCTTCGTGATGCTCGACCCCGAGACGCCGCCGGCGCTGCTCGATCAGAAGACCGCAGGCAAGAAGCTGATGCTCATCACCAACTCCGAGTGGGCCTACACCCGCTCCATCATGGCCTACTCGTTCGACCGCTATCTGCCCAAGGGCAAGACCTGGCGCGATCTGTTCGACGTGACGTTGGTCAATGCCCGAAAACCCGACTTCTTCCTCGGGAGCAACCCGCTCTTCGAGGTCGTCAGCGAGGAGGGGCTGCTCAGGCCGGCGCGGGCCCTGCGCGACGGGGCGGTCTTCTCCGGCGGGGACGCGATGCTGGTGGAGCGCACGCTAGGGGCTTCGGGAGACGAGATCCTGTACGTGGGCGACCACATGTGGGGCGATGTCCACGTGTCCAAGAGCGCCCTGCGCTGGCGCACCGCCCTGGTCTTGCGTGAGCTCGAGGCGGAGATCGTCGCGCTGGAGGCCTTCGCCCCGCTCCAGGCGCGGCTGCGCGATTTCATGGCCGAGAAGGAGCGGCTGGAGTTCGAGCAGTGCCGCCTGCGCCTGGAGCTGCAGCGCGCCCGCGGTGGGCTGACCCGAAAAGGGGGGCCGCCGATCCAGGAGATCGAGCGCGGGCTCTCGGAGCGCCGGGTGCGGCTGGAGGAGCTCGACGGCCTGATCTCTCCGCTGGCCCAGGCCTCCGACGAGGTGGGCAACCAACGCTGGGGGCCGCTGCTGCGCACTGGCAACGACAAGAGCCACCTCGCCCGCCAGGTCGAGAACTACGCGGACATCTACACCTCGCGCGTCTCCAATCTGCTGTTCCGCACTCCCTTCGCCTATCTGCGCTCGGCCCAGGGCAACTTGCCACACGACGTGGCCCAGGTCATCGCCGCGGCAGCTCCCAGCTGAACCCTTTCTCGCGCGCCTGCCCCCTCGACGGGGCCGCCCCCGCTCGGTAGCATGCTCACTCGCGTCCCTGGCCATCTTGGGCGCCCTTGTCCGACCCCATCAAGCGCAGGTCCCCCATGAACCGTTGCTGCTTCCGCGCCCTCCTCACCGTGTTCGCGCTGCTGGCCCCCAGCGTGGCGCTGGGCGGTCCGTTCCCGCCCCATCTGGTGCAGCTGAAGAACCCCGATGGGGCGACCTTCGCGGCGCGTCTGCTGGGCGATGAGTTCTACCTCTTCGCCGAGGACGCCCGGGGCTACACCCTGGTCCTCGACCAGGCCTCCAAGGCCTGGCACTACGCCCGCCTGACCTCCGAGGGGCGGCTGGTGCCGATGCGGGAGCGCCCCGGGACCAAGGTCGACCCTGGGCGCCTGGGCATCGTTCGCCATCTGCGCCCCGGGAAGGCCGACCTCCAGCTTGTCGCCGAGCGGCGGACCAAGGTCCGGCCCACGTCCCACGCGCTGGTGCCGCCCCAGGGCAACGTGCGGATGCTCGTCATCCTCGCGAAGTTCAACTGCCCCATCCCCGCGCCGGTCGGCGCAGAGTGCCTCACCAGCACCGCCGCGCCGCGCTTCCAGCCCGCCCAATTCAGTCCCGTCCTCAATGGGCCCTTCCCCTCGGTCGCCGACTACTACCGGGTCAACTCCGGCGGCGCCCTCAACTTCCAGATCGACATCGCCAAGGACGACTGGATCCCTCTGCAGCACAAC
>JACRCT010000957.1 GCA_016218885.1 Deltaproteobacteria bacterium
GCGCGGGCGCTGACCGCCACGGAGGCGCCGCCTCGCGAGGGCAAGAGGCGCGAGGGGCTGGAGCGGGCCCAGGTGCAGCTCGCCGTCGCGGCCAGCACCTATCAAAGCGGTCGCTACCTCGAGGGGCTGGAGCAGATGCCGGCGGTCGTCGAGGCCGCGCGAGAGGTCGGGTACGGACCGCTGGAGGCCGAGGCCTGGTTCTGGAAGGGAGCCTACGAGCAGCGCCTGCGCAAGGAGGAGGCGCAGGAGAGCCTCTCGCGCGCCGCGGCGGCCGGTCTCGCCTCCCGGCAACCCGAGCTGGTGGTGCGCGCCTGGACGACCCAGGCCCTGCAAAGCCTGGAGCAGCTCGGCCGCGCGGCGGAGGCCGATCGGCTCCTGAAGCAGGCTGACGGGCTGGTGCGCGGCGCCGACCTCTCCGAGCTGACGCGCGCCTCGGTGGAGAAGTTCTTCGGGCACTCTCGCCGCTATCAAGGGGAGTTCTCGCTGGCGGCGGGCCATTACCGGCGGGCGCTCGAGCTGCAGGAGAGGGCCTGGGGCGCCGAAGACCCGCGGCTGGCCAACACGCTCAACGGCCTGGGCCGCACCCTCAACGGCTGGGGCAAGCCCAGCGAGGCTGTCGAATCTTTCGCCAGGGCCGTGCGACTGCAGCGGGCCGCGGGAGGCGCGCTCCACCCCGACCTCGCCCTGATCTTGAACAACTACGGCAGCGCCCTGGCCAAGGCGGGTCAGACCGACGAGGCGGTGAAGGTGTATCGCGAGGCGCTCGGCATCTATGGGCGCGTCTACCCGCCCGACGCCCCCGACCGGATGGAGGTGCTGACCAGCCTGGGCAGCACGCTGCGCCGCGCCGGCCTCTTCGACGAGGCGCAGGCGTCCTTCGAGGAGGCATTGCGGGTGGGGAGCGCCATGCCGGGCACGACCGACACCCGCCTGGTGTACGTCTACAACAACTTCGGCAACCTGCTCCTGGAGGTCGGCCATGCCGATCAGGCGCTCACCCTGAATCGCAAGGCCTTGGAGATGCGACGGCGGACCGTGGGCGAAGACAAACCGGAGTACGCCACCTCGCTTCTGGACACCGGGCACATCCTCGCTGCCCAAGGCGACCTCCCGCAGGCCCTGGAGCTCTTCCATCACGCCCTGGAGATCTTCGAGAGGAAGGGCGGCGTCGCACACCTCGACGCGGCCGCCGCCCGCCGCGAGATGGGCGAGGTGGAGCTGCTGCGAGGCCATCCAGCGCAGGCTCTCCAGCTCTTGGGCCGCGCACGGGAGATCCTCGAAGGGGCGCTGGGGCCCGAGCATCCCAGCCTCGCCAACGTGCTCACCGGCCTCGGTCGCTCCCATCTCGCGTTGGACGAGAGCGAGAAGGCCGTCGCGGCGCTCGAGCGCGCCCGGGACATCAGGGGAAGACACCCGAGCATGCCCCGTGAGAGAGCGGACACGCTCTTCGCCTTGGCGCGTGCGCTCGATGCACGCGACGGAAGGAGCCGCCAGAGCCTGGCGTGGGCCCAGGAGGCGCTCTCGTTGCTGGGCACGCGGCAGACCGGCCTGGCGCCTACGCAGGGCGAGATCCGCCGCTGGCTGCGGGAGCGAGGGGAGAGGTAGTAAGAGAGACGCCGGAGCAGCGGAAGGAGAAGCTGGGACGTGACCGGGGCCTCACAGCGCGGCAGCGAGGAGATCACGGCGCACGAGTGGAGGCTCGCCCGCGGCGCGGGCGCCGAGCCGCTGGCGGGCGACTCCTTGCGCGCCCTGATCGCGTTCCTGGCTCAGGCGCGGGCGGCAAGACCGGTGCTGGGCCTGTCTGAGAAGGAGGTGGTCGCCTGGCTTGCGGGCCAGCTCTCCTCCGACACCGAGCTGCCCCGGGCGTTGAGCTCGCTGCTCGCCGCTGACGTGGCGGTGGTCTGCGGCTGCCTGGCGGGGAGAGCGAGGGCCCTCGACGAGCTCGCCGGCCGCGTGCGCAAGGCCGCAGCCGACGCGACTCAGCGGACCGACCTGAAGGCCATGGCCGACGACTTGGCCCAGGAGGTGCTGGTCAAGGTGCTGCGCGGCTCGGGCGAGGCGGGGCCGCTGCTGCCGCGGTACACCGGGCGCGGCTCGCTCGACGGTTGGCTGCGCGCCATCGCCGTGCGGACGGCGCTGCGGTCGAAGGCGCAGGTCGAGCGCGGTGGGGCGCGCGAGACCGCCTGGCTTGCCCTTCTCTCGGGAGCGCCCTCGAACCCGGAGCTGGAGGCGTTGCAGGCGCGCTATCGCGACGCGTTCGCCGAGGTTTGCCATCGCGCCCTCGCCGCGCTTCCCTCGCGCGAGCGCAGCGCCTTGCGGCTGGCAGCGCGGGGCGTCCCCGTCACCGCGATCGCCTCGTGCTACCAGGTGCACCGCGCGACCGCGACTCGCTGGCTCCTGCAGGCCAAGCAGCAAGTGCTGGAGGGAGTGCGCCGCACGCTGGGAGCCCAGCTGGGGATCGACTTGAGCGAGGCGGAGAGCCTGATCAGGCTCCTGCGCAGCCAGCTCGAGCTCTCGATAGCGAAATCGTCCGAGTCTGCAGGAGGTTAGGCCGGACCCGCCTGGAAGGATGCGACACCTGGCGATCGACTGGGCACTACGAGGATGGCGGTGCCTCAAGCTCGCCTGACTGTCTTCTTTCCAGGAGGAATCCCATGCCAATGCGCGTCGGCCACGTCTCAGAATCCATCGCAAAGCCTCGCATCCAGAAGCTCGGTGACACCCTCGAGGTGCAGGATCCTTCCCGGCTGCCGAAGAGCCCCCCCGGCACCGAGTGGAAGCTCACCGGAAACAGCGAGAGGATGCCGCCGACCTTCCAGTACACGCTCGTGGCCAAGAAAAGCGAGCCGTCCCAGCCGGCGCCCGCGAAGCCTTCC
>JACRCT010000102.1 GCA_016218885.1 Deltaproteobacteria bacterium
AACCGCATCCACAACGCGCTGGTGGACAGCACCGTGAACCCCTCGCTGCTCAGCTCCTTCGTCGACAAGTACCTGGCCCGCCTCGGCGGCGCCACCGCCTACGCCGACACCCTGGCAGCCTACGCCCACCTCGAGGCGGCGTTCATGTACTACGTCTACTGGGAGGTGAGCGGCTTCAACCTCTACGTGGAGGCGAGGCACGCCACCGGCTTCGACGCCAGCGGGATGCCCCTGGGCGGGGAGAAGACCCTGGAGAATGACGCCACGGTGTTCCAGGGCCACCTCGCGCGCCAGGCCGACGTCTTCCTCGCCGAGGTGCGCCGCCTCCTGGTCGGGTCGAACCAGGAGACCTTCGCCAACGAGTTCGCCTTCGGCGCCCAGCGCACGATCCTGACGCGCGCCTACCTCATCGCCTCCAAGCTCGGGGGAACCGAGGTGGCGGGCAGCAACCTCTTCGCGCTCGTCCCGGCCCCGGTGGCGAGCGACCTCGTGGCGCCCTCCCTGGTGCGGGGCGGCCTCGCCCTCGCCCCGCTGTCGAACGCGCACCAGACCAAGGTCGAGGAGAACCCGGGGATCGGCTTCCTGCACTGGGGCGCGGCGACCACCGCCGCGGGCATCACCCAGCAGAACGTCGAGCTCCTCGACGCCCACCACCTCGCCATCTACGCCTACCCGGCGATCGACGACCACACCCCGATCACCGAGACCGCGACCGGCAGCGCCGTCGGCGCCACCTGGTACGACGACCGCTGGTCGCCGCTGGCGGACTACCGCAGCGCTTGGGAGGTGCAGGCCATCGCCATCGAGCCGGGGCCCCTGGCCCTGTTCGACCTGATCCCGGATTCGACCTACCACATCAACCTGCGGACCCACGGCGACCAGGCGCTCACGATGTTCGCCGACTCCGTCAGCTCCAGCGTGGTCCTCCTGGATGCGGCGCTCAGCGACCCGGCGCGCCACTGCCCCCTGCTCATGGCCACGGCGAGCCAGGGGAAGAACGGCGCCCCGGATCAGGTCATCCTCATGACCTGCTGCGGGGTGGGGGCGTGCGCGCACAACCTGGTCGCCCAGCCGGACGGAAGCCTGGCCCTCGGCGGCGAGGGATCGGGCTCGGTCTTCGAGTTCGTCTACGTGGCGCCCGAGGCGAGCCCGCCGAGCGGCTACCTGCGCACCCGGCGCAACGACCCGGACGGCAACCCGACCGCCTACTACTACCAGCCACGCGGCACCAGTCTCCTCGGGCTCTTCACCCGCGACCTCGTCGCGCAGGAGCACGGGTTCGACCGCTTCACCAACACCGACCCCCAGAACTCCGGCGACCACAGCACCAACATGAGCGGGCTCGGTCCGGATCAGGCGGCGATCGCCAACCCCTCCTTCGTCGACATCATCGGAAACCCGATGTGCTCTTCCGAGTACGCCGCGGGCGAGTATGTCTACTCCAACGACCTCTACGGGACCGCCACCAGCAACGTCTTCTGGCGGGTCAAGAACACCGGCACCCGACCGATCCCACTGAAGATCGACTCGACCCTCGTGACGAACTCCACCCTCACCACCACCGACCACACCTGGGCCCGCTGGACCGCCTCGTTCGCCGAGACCGGGACGACCCCCAGCCCGGCCCTGACATTCACCAAGGACGCCGGCGGCGTCACCGACAGCGTCGTCACCCTAAGCCCGTGGGCCCCCACGACCACCATCCAACCGGGGAAGACCTACGACCTGAATACCCGCGTCTCGGTGACGCTGGGCAAGGACGCCGGCGGCACGCCCGCCCACATCAGCAGCACCCCCCAATGCCCCACGACGAGCTACATGGCGGCGGCGTACGGGGTCACCCAGGCCACGCTGCACCTCGTTCCCTGAGCCTCAGGCACTGGCACTGGCACTGGGCGAGCACCGCATCGCAGTTGGCAGGGCATCCAGGTCGATCGGCTCGACCAGGTCTCGCTCAGCCGGAGGGCGAGCTGGTAGCCGTCCAGGACCGGCAAGAAGCCCTGCAGGAGAACCCGGAGAGCGGCATCGAGGCCGGCGAGACGGCAGTGGCGTCCCCGGACGGTCGCATCAGGGCCGCGGATTGGCCTTGAAGAACTGCCAGGCCGCCTCGCTGGCGATGAAGGTGGTGCTCTGGGCGCCGTCCGCCGGGCAATTCACGACCCCCGGCTTGGGCTCGCCGCCCGGCCAGCTGTGCCCGCCGCCCGCGATGGAGCAGAGCACGACCGGCGCGGCGCAACCGGAGTGGGCCGTGCAGGTGCCGTCGCCCTGCTGGAAGTGGGCGGAGGTGGCGGCCTCGCAGCCGTTGCGCGTACGCCAGCCCTCCATCGTGTCCGGCACGGAGACGAAGGCGACGCCCGCGGGGCCGCAGCCCAAGCCGCCGTCCCAGGGCACGTGGCCGTCGGAGGTGCCGTGGATCTGCATCACCGGGACCGGGCGCACCGGCTGGCAGGTGGCCACCCCGATGGTGCCCGCGACCGGGGCGACCGCCGCGATGCGCGCGGAGAGCTCGCAGGCGAGGCGGTGGCTCATGATCGCGCCGTTGGACATGCCCATCGCGAAGACGCGCCTCTGGTCGAGGCAGAGCTCGCCCTCGAGGTGGTCGAGCAGCTCATCCAGGAAGCCGACGTCGTCGACGCCTTCCTCCACCGCCTTGCCGCAGCACAGCCCTCCATTCCAGGTCTGGAGGACGCCCGTGCCGTCCGGGTAGACGGTCACGAAGCCGTCGCGGTCCGCGATGGGATCCATCCGGGCGGACTCGCTCTGCAGCTGCTCAGCGCTTCCGCCGCCGCCGTGGAGCATGAGCACCGCGGCGGCCGGAGAGCCCGCCTGGTAGACAGGAGGCACGTGGACGCGGAAGGTCCGCACCTTGCCGCCGAAGGCCAGCGTCCCTGAGGTGGTCCCGGCGGGGTACCTGGTTCCGGGGGTCACGCAACCGGCGCTGGCGAGGGGGGCGAGGCTTCCGGCATCGGCGCGCGTTCCGGCGTCCGCGACAGACCCCGAGTCCGCCCTCTCGCTCCCCGCGTCGGGTCCGCTGACCTCGGCATCCTGCGCGGTGGCTGCGGCGTCGGGGTCGGCGGCCGCTGCGGCGTCGG
>JACRCT010000958.1 GCA_016218885.1 Deltaproteobacteria bacterium
ACGTCGTGCTTGTGGTCGTAGAAGACGAAGGCAGACTTGTAGCGCAGCGTGATCTCGTCGGACTCGCCGGGATAGATCCCCACCGACTTGTCGATGGCCTCGACAAGCTTCTGCTCCCACTTGGGGATCTCCTCGGCCTTGACGTCCTTGTCGTGGGTAACGAGCTTGACGGTGGTCTTGCCCACCGAGCCCTTGCCCTTCTTCTCGTCGACCTTCTGCCCCTCCTTGAGCTCCTCGATCTTCTTGCCCTTCTTGTCAGCCTCGACCAGACGCTCGTAGCAGAGGATGGTGTTGAAGGCGGCCATCTTCGAGTACTGGCCCTTCTGGTCCTTGTCGACGACCAGCATGTACTGCACCGCGGCGGGCTCGAACTCGTTGAGGGCCCAGAGGATGTCTGCGTAGTAGTAGCGCAGGTTGTAGGCGAACTCGCTCTCCGCGAAGTTGTCGAGGTATTCCTTGTAGATGTCGCGAGCCAGGCGGTAGGTCTCGACCGCTTTGGTCTTCTGCGCCTCCTGGTGGTACTCGGTCACCATGGTGCGCATCGCGCCCTCGGTGATCTCGTAGGCCGTCTCGATCGCCGCCTTATTCGCCGAATTGGCCTTGGCCCAGGGAGTGTTGGGCCGGTAGAGCTCGACCAGGCGCCGCATCTCCTTGGCCACCATGTCGCGCTTGCGCAGGCCCTCGTAGCTCACGATGATCGCGTTCTGGTATTCGGGGCAGCGGGCGTCGTTGGGGTCGTCGTTGATGAGGGTGCGGAAGGTCTTCACCCCCGCGTCATGCTTGCCGGCGGTCTGGTACTGGTCGGCGAGCTTGGCGATGAGCCGGCGCGCATTCTCCTTGCCGGTCGACTTCTTGAAGTAGCCGATGGCCTCGTCCACTGCGTCGAGCTGGGCGAAGGACGTGACGATGTCGTTGAGGGCCTCGGTCTTCAGGCCGGTGCCGCCCTTCTCCACCTTGGCGTTGGCGATGACCTCCTTGAACTTCTTGATCGACTCCTCGTACGCGCCAGCATTGAAGTCACACCACGCCAGCTTGTAGAGGGCGAAGTACTTGATGTTCGGGTTGTTGGAGACCAGCGCCTTCTCGAAGGCGGTACGCGCCTTGGAAAGCTGGTTGGTGGCAAAGAAGTACTCGCCCATCTGCACGTAGGCGTCAGGCACGAACTTGCTGTTCGGGTACTGCTTGATCAGCTCGTTGTACTTGGCGATGGCCTCTTCCTTCTGACCAACCTCCGCCTTGTTGTACGCGAAGGCGAAGAGGACCTCGTCCTTGCGCTCGTAAGTGGGGAAATCGCGCAGGATCTCCTCATACTTGCGCAGCGCCTCCTGACGGTAGAGCTCACCTTCGCGGGTGAACTGCTCGAACTTGGGCTCGGCGCCGGCGCTCTCACCCTTGTTGGTCTTCTCCATCCACTTGGCCAGCGCCTCGTCGTACTTGGCGATTCCCTTGTGCGCCACGAACTTGCTCTTGGACCACCAGAGCTCGGCGAGTTGGAAGAGCAGGTCTGCCTTCTGCGGACCCTGCACCTTGGGGATGATTTTCTTGAGCTGCTCGATCTGCTCGTCGCGCTTCTGGTCGGCCTTGGCGTCGATCTGGACTTCCTCGCCCACGCCAGCCTGGAAGGAGGCGGGCTTCTTCTTCTCCTCCTTCTTGACCTCCTTCTTCTTGAATCCATAGCCCTTGGTCTTCTGGTCGGCGACGGGAGCCCCTCCTGCCGCCGGCACCGCCTTCGAATCGGCCTTCTTGGCGTCGGCCGCCGAGGCGCTCGTGGTCGGGAGCCCCACCGCGCACACGAGGGCGACGATCAGGGCACGCAGGTTCCAACGCATCGCCGTATTCTCCTTGGGACCCTGGCTCAGGGGCCGGGATCACCTCGAGGCTCTTGCACTCCCGCCACACCCGCGGCGGCCTTTGGCCGGACGGAAGGGAAGGCGGGACACCGGGAGGGGTGGCAGGCCGCCGAAGGGGCGTGCCGGCCGCCGCCGGCTACTCGTCCTTCTTCATACAGCCAGATTTGAGCGTGTACTGGTAGTAGCCGATCTCGTCGAGCCAGAACTCGCCCTGGAACTGCCAGTACTCCCAATTCGTGGCCGGCATCTTCGGGCGCCAGATCGACTGCTGATCCATGTGCGCCCGCGCGTCGAAGCGTACCTCGAGGCCCGCGGTCTCGGCCTTGGCGACCTCGAACTTGAGGATCTCCTTCTGGCTGTCGAATCCGATGATGTTCTGGGAGGCCTCGGTCAGGCGCCGCTTCACCGTGGCGCCCGTCAGCTGCACTGCGAGGGCGCGGCCTTGCTCGATGAACCCGAGCATGTCTGCCTGGAGCTTGCTGCCCTTCCAGACCTGGGCCTTCTCGATGGTCTCCTTCTCCCTGAGGAGCTCGTCGCCGAAAGCCTTGAACTGCACCAGGCGGCGATTGGCGCGCAGGTAGTTCTTGACCGAGCGCGGCAGCGTCTGGTTCTCGGGAGCCATCAGCGCGTAGTAGAAGTCGTTGCCCTTGTCGGTCTCGACCACCGGCTTCAGCTTCTCATTGATGGGCAGGTAGATCTTCTCGAAGGCGTCCAGCGCGCCCTTCGCGTCGTCGTAGAGGCAGGTGTAGTAGTAGACCGTCGCCTTCACGATCCACGATTCGGGCTGGAACGAGCCGGCGAACTGCGGAGCATGCAGGGCCTGCAGCGAACCCAGCGCGCCGCCCCAGTCGTCGTTCTGGAAGCGCGCCCACCCGTTCTCGAACAAGGCCTCGTCCCAGTACTCGGAGAAGCGAGGCACCTCGTCATAGGTCGCGACGGCGTCGGAGTAGCGGCCCATCCCGAAGTAGGTGCGCGCCAACCCCAGCCGCGCCAGCTCCTGGATGGAGACGAGGTCCGCGTACTGCAGCTTGGGGGTGCTCTTGAGCTTGAGCACGTCGTTGAAAGCCTCGATGGCCATCTCGGATTTTTGGTTGCGCCCGTAGATGACCGCCTGCAGGTAGCGGGAACGGGTGAAGTAGGTGCTGTCCAGCGGCACCGAGGTGAGAAAGCTCATCGCATCGTCGAACTTGTTCTTGCGGAAGCTCTGGATGCCGACGATGAAGTTGATCTTGTTCAGCGACTCGGTGGGCAGCTTGGCGAATTCCTCGTTGTACTCTTTGTCGAGGTACGAGCCGGTGATGTAGTCCTCATGCAGGACCTCGCTGACCGAGACGATGCCCTCCACCGCCTTGAGATAGTGGGGGTGATTGGGGCCGGCCTTGGTCACGTACATGTACTGATTGAGGGCCGGGAAGTAGAGGCCGCGCTTGAACAGGCTCTGCGCCAGGTAGAACTCGGCCTTGAGGCGGATCTCCTCGGACTGAGCGTTGTCGGCCAGGTCGGCGAAGAGGAATGCGGCAGACTCGAAGTCGCCGTCGTTATAAGCCTGGACCGCCTTGTTGTTCTGCCCGGCATCCTGCTCCGCGCCCGCAAAGGCGGACGTGGCGGCGAGGGCGAGCGCGGCGGTGAGGAGCAGCGGGATGGAGCGCGTGGCCATCTGAGGTCTCTTCCTTCGGTCAAGGAGCCCTAGAACAGGAAGCTGAAGCCGGCGTAGAAGGACATGTTGTTGATCACGTCGGAGCTCGTCTCTTTCAGGAGCGACATCGCGAGCTGCCGGTCGTCGGGGCTGGCGAAGCCGCCGGTATCGGCGGGGCAGCTGGCGTTCTCGGGCTGACCGCGGTTGCCGAGGTTGTAGAGGTCCTGGTAGGTGCAGCCGTTGATCTTGTCGACCCGTGCCGTGTAGAGGAAGTCGCGCACCTCGAGGCGGATGGCGGCGCGCTCGCCCAGAAAGATGCGAAAACCCGCTCCCACCGAGCCGACCAGCTTGAGCCCGGTGTCGGCGAAGGAGGCTTCACGGCAGTCTCCCTGGTCGGTCCCGGGGCCGCAGTTGCTGGTCTGCTGGGGGCGGAGCTGGATACGGGTGTTGCCGACCCCAGCGCCGGCATTGACCACGAAGGTGAAGTGACCCAGTGTCCCCTCGAAGAAAGCGAACTTGCCGTACATGGGGGTCACCTCCACGCCCGCGACACCGCCGTACTGCAACAGCAGCGCGGTGGCAGCCTGGGCCTGCTGGTGCCCCTTCTCGATCAGCTCCTGGTTGAAGTCCGACTCCTGGTTCCAGTAGTTGAAGACCGGCGTGAGCTGGATAGCCAGGTTCTCGAACAGGTGATAGGCGTACATCAGGCCTACCCCATAGTGCTGGGTGAACTTCCCGTTGAGCTGTAGCACCGCCGGGTAGAGCACCACCTCGTGCCGCCCCTCGTTGATGTAGGGCTTCTTCTGCACGATGTGCACGTACACGTTGGCGTTGCCCAGAGGTGCGCCCTCGACGAGCTGCGCCTGCTGCTCGGCTCGGGGAGCATCCTTGGCCGCATCGGCTTCGGGCGCCACGGCATTCCCCGCCGGGCTCTCGGTCGTCAACCCCGGCTCCGCGCCACTCGCCTCCGCTCCCGTCGCAACAGCCGGGGCGTCAGCGGTCGCAGCCTCCCCTGCCCACGCGGGGCCCAGGGCCACCACCGACAGCAAGAATGCCGCACTCAAGATGGTCTTCATGTGGCCTCATCGCCGCCCGCTGCCGGCCCCTCGTACGAGGCTCGGGCGGGCGCTCCGAAGATGAATCAGAAGGTGAATACGGCGCCCACCTGCGCGAAGACCAGATGGGTAAAGCCGGGGCTGGCGGCGTTCACGCCCTGCGTCGCGGAGTTCCCGTCGAGTACGGCCGAGTCGCCCTCGGCGAGCGCGCGGTTGATGTCCTCGCGGAAGCTGTCGGGGAAGGCCATGTCCCGCACCTCCAACCGCAGCCCCGCCCACTGGGTGATGAAGAGCTTCATCCCGAACCCGCCAAGGAGCACGGGCTTGACCGCGCTCTCGTGCAACGCCTTGAGCTCGGTCGGCTCCTGGGGGTCGGTCACGCAGGTCACGGTGCCTGAGGCTGGCCGCGCCCCCACGCAATAGACCAAGCTGTCGCGGGTCATCCCTCCCGCACCACCGCCCAGCAGCAGATAGAACTGAAAGTGGACCGGCAGCTCGGCGGCGACGTTGATCTTCCCGTAGATGGGGGTCCAGCGCACCGCTCCGGTCACGTTCCAGGTCATCTGCCAGAGGTCTGAGAAGTCGTCCACCTCCTTGGCCGAGCGGTTCGGGTTGTCCTTGACGATGGTGTCGCTGGCGGCTTGGGCCACGCTGGTGTGGCCCGAGAGTGCGTAGCCGCCCTCCACCTGCAAGGCCCAGTTCTCGGTAAGGTTGTAGGCGCCGCTGCCCACCAGGTTGTAGTGGCTGGTGAGGTAGTTGGCGACGCTGAAGCCGACATTGACCGAGGCTTCGAACTTGCCGTCCGAGGAGAACTTGCGGTTGCGCACCACCACCTTCTCCGGCTCGGCGGAGTGAGCACTGAGCGGGGCGACGACGACCGCCGCCAGAGCAACGAGCATGAGGGCGCGAGCGATGACGTTCATGGGGCTATCGGTTCTCCAGGGCGTCACTGACAGACCTGGTTGAAGTTGGAGTTGACGTCGTAGCAGACCTCGATCGACGACTGCGCAGGAGGCTGCCCGTCCTCATTGAAACGCAAGATGTTCCGGAAGGAGGCCGACTCGCACTTGCAGTACTCGAGTCCCGGCTTGTCGGCGGAATCGGTCGGCGTGCAGCCCGTGAGCGAGCGCGCCTCCACGACCTTGAGCGTGGCACAGGCCCCGGAGCGACACTTCTGGTTCCGGTTTCCGTCGCATTCGGCGTCGCTGGTGCACTGGGTGGCGTTGACCTCGCTCACGTAGACCTCGAGGGTATCGGTGAAGGGGCCTCGGCTGAGGCGGAAGTCCTTGCGCAGGCCAGAAACCGCGAAGCCCAAGGACTGCAGAGCATTGGCGAAGGAGCCACGGATCGAGATCGCCGTGCCGCCGGTGGCCGCCGCCACCTGGATGAACCGGTCGCCGTAGTACGCCGCTGGCTTGTCGGGCCCCTGGTCTGGGCAGCCCAGGTGCGGGAAGGCGGGGTCGCCGCTCTGCGCGCTGATGGGCTGCTTCTCGGTGCACACCACTGCGCCCGCCGCCACGAGGTCCTTGTGACCGAAGCCCTTGTAGCTCTCGAGGAAGCGAGTGAAGTACTGGGCCGAGCCCCAGGTCAGGTGGGCGGAGTCGCAGCGACAGCCGGGATCGGCAGTGCAGGGCTCGCCCGAAACCGGTCGGCCGTTGGCGTTGAGCGGCACGAACGGAGCGCAGGAGGAGTCGTCCTCGTCGGAGACGAAGATGACGAACAGCGCCGCGTCGGGTCGGATGAAGGGCAGCTTCTTGCTGAGATCGGTGGAGATGGGCGACTCGGCGCGCTGGTTGTCTTCGCGGGTGAGCGCCAGATAGGCCGCCTGCAGACCACGCTCGATGGCGGAGCCCGCCGTCCCCACCTTGGACATCTGGGCAAAGGCCGCCGCGGCGTCGATGTTCCCGCCGGTCTTGGGCACATTGCATTCACCCTTTTCGTTGCAAGCCAGGTAGCGCCCCGTCTCCCCGCCCTTGTCGGTGAGATCGAAGCCATGCAGCTCGCCCCGTGTGCCGCGAGTGTCCTTGGGCAGAATCGGACCGTCCCGGTCGATGTCGTAGTTGAGCTTCTCGTTGTCCACGTCGGTAGAGGTGACCCCGATGTGGAAGTCGACCGGAGGCTGAAGGGCCAGCAGCGACTGGATGAACCGCGGGAACTCGCTGGCGAGGTTCGCCTGGCTGGTCTTCATCGACCCCGAGTTGTCGACGACCCACAGGATGTCGACCTTGCGTACCGCATTCTGCTGGAAGAAGTCGCACTGCCGCGGGACGTTGAGCTCGAAAGCCGGAGCGACGGGCGGCTCGACCTGGACGGTGGGCTTCGCGGTGTCCACCGCCGGGGTGCCCTGGACGACGGACGCCTCCTCGCTGACCTGTTGGGTCTTGGGCGCCTCGTCGCAAGAGGCGCACGCCCCGAACAGGAGGGCAGCGAGGATGGGAACCGCAAATCCAGTCGGGCGCATGTCCGTTCCCTGGGCGAGGAGCACCTCGTTTACCACACGGCTTCGCCGCCCATCAAGCCTTGGAGATCGGCGCATTTCGCTGTCTTTCCCGGCCCCTATCGCCGGCGAGGTCCGTGAAGTCCATCGTCCCTTGGAACCCATCAGGGGGAGGTCACGCCAGGCGGCATGCACGCCTGGATCTTTTCGGTCTTGCCCAGCGGGGTGATGCTCTCGCACACCCACTCCACCGGACAGCCATTGGAATCTTCGCAAGCGGTCGTGCAGACCGGACCAGACTCTTTCTTGATGCACAGGCGGTCCGAACATGCCGCCGGGCCGAAGGTACAGTCGCCGCCCGGCTCACCCCCTCCATCGGGGAAGCAGACCTTGATGCGGCACTCCTTGAGCGCCTGGTCGCAGATGTGCTCGGGGGGGCAATGCGAGTCTTCCTGGCAGTGGAGGACCTCCGCCAGCTCCGCCGAGGCCAGACGACAGACGAAGTCCGGCGGGCAGGAGTCGTCGGCCGCGCAGCGCACCGTGCACAGCCGGGCGGTGCCGATGTCCAGACAGGTTCCGCTCTGGCAGGGTGGCCGGCCGGGCCGGCAGTCGTCGCCGAACAGGCCGCCCACGGGAGCACACACCCCTGCCCCCGATGCCGGGCCGCTCTTGGCTGCGTTGCGCCGAGCGTCGGAGCAGTCGTAGAAGTCGCCCGCGCGCTCGCAGCAGCGGAAGTGCTCGTCGCCGCACTCGGCATCCGCGGCACAGGTCGAGCTGCACAAGGCGTTCTTGCCGTAGGCGAGACAGACGCCGGTCACGCAGTCCTCGGCGCCCTTGGGGCAGGAATCGCCCAGCCGCCCCAGGCCTGACTCGCACGTGCCGCGCTGCGGGACGCAGAAGGCGGCGGTGCCCACCTTGGAGCAGATGAAGCCAGCGCCGAAGTGGCTCTGGCACTGGGCGGTTCCGTCCGTGCAACCCGCCTGGGCGCAGGGGCACGGCTCGGCGCAGAAGCTCTCGCCCTTTGCCGGGCAGCTCTCGCAGTTGTTGACCACGCACTCGTTGGTCTCGTGGCCGGGCTTGCGACATTCGTCGTTGGTCTCGCAGGGCGAGCACTCGCGGCCATCGCTGGCTCCCTCGCACTGCTTCTCCGTCACGTTGCATTGCCGGCCCAGACCGCATTGGCGCACCTGGACGCGCTCGTCGGCGCTGTCGCAGTAGGCGCCGCAGGTCCCGGAGTTGGGCACGCACTGGTACGGGCCCGACTCATTGCCCGACAGGTCCAGGCAGCTGAAGCCCTTGGGACACCCCGCCGCGCCGCGAGCCGGGTCGCAGACCGCGGCACAGAACTGCTCTCCAGAAACGACGTTGCGCACGCACAGGTCGGCGAAGCCCCCGCACTCGTCGTCGCCCTTGCAGGCCGTGCAGATCCCGTGGCCCGCCTCGCATGTTCCAGCAGCATTCTCGGGCACGCACTGCTTCCGGTTCTCCAGGACTCCGTCCCTGAGAAAGGGCACCTCGCTGCAGACATAGCCTGCGGGACAGGCGTCCTCGGCGCCGCAGGCCGTGGTGCAGTAGCGCTCACCCGAGGCCGGAACCGTGAAGCAGGCCCCGCCCTCCGGGCACTGCAGGTCGATGGTGCACGGCGAGCAAAGAGTGCGCGACACCTTGATGTAGCAGCTTCCCGAAGCGGTGTCGCACCAGTGCCCCGAGGGGCAATCCTTCTCGTCCACGCACTGGCTGGAGCGCAGGCAGACCAACCCGTGGCGGCCCGAGTCCTCGCACTTGAACGAGGTGGACTCGTCCTTCCCGCAGTCGTCGTCGGTCGTGCAGCGTCGCGCGCACACCCCGCTCACGTCGTCGAGCGGCAGGCAGAGGTTGTCTGCGCACTGGCTGGACCTAGCCGGGTCGCAGGGATCCCCGAGCGAGTACTTGCGCTGGTTGTCCTCGCTACAGCTGCTCATCAGCAGCAGCATCGCGGCGGCGACGAGTGGAACTGCGACGACGCGCCCGGCGGCTCCCACAGGGAGCCGCTGCGGGCGCAGGCCCGAGGTTTCGCGCACACGCGCCATGGGACCTCTAGTTACCGTGGTGGGGTGAGGTCTACTTCTTGCCCTTCTTCTTCTCCTCGACCTCCTCAGGCGCCGCTACGACCGGCCGGTCAGCCTTGTTCTTGGCCGAGGGGTAGATCTCCACCAGGCCGTTCTTGTGGCCCGGGAGCGCGCCGCGGATGAGGAGCACGTTGTTCTCGAGGTCGATCTCCACGACCTGGAGGTTCTGGACGGTCACCTGGTCGACACCCATGTGGCCGGGCAACCGCTTGCCCTTCCAGACCTTGCCAGGCGTCTTGCGCTGTCCAACGGCGCCGATGTGCCGGTGGTGCTCGTGGCTCGAAGCCGAGTCGCGCGCAGCGCCCTTCATGTTGTGGCGGCGCATGACGCCCTGAAAGCCCTTGCCCTTGCTGATGCCGGTGACGTCCACGAACTGGCCCTTGCGGAAGATGTCGATCTTGATCTGATCACCGACCTTGAGCGCCTCCGCTTCCTTGGCCTCGAGGCGGAACTCGCGCACGACCTTCGAGGCGGGCACGCCGGCCTTCTTGAACACTCCGGCCTCGGCCTTGGACAGCCGCTTCTCCTCCGCAGACAGGAAGCCGACCTTGACCGCCGAGTACTCGTTGCGCTCCGGGGTGGCCTTGTCGATCACCACGCAGGGACCAGCCTGGACCACCGTCACCGGAATGGTCGTGCCGTCCTCCGCGAAGATCTGCGTCATTCCCACCTTCGTGCCCAACATGCCCTTCGCCATGGCCTGCTCCTGACTGATTGGGGAACATGCGTCGCGCGCAGCGGTTCCCCGCAGGATCCCGCCGCCAACCGGCAGAATCGCTTGGAAAGCGCGGCAGCGTAGCGAAGCATTCCCGACAAATCAAGCGGCTTGGCGAACCGCGGGTTTGCCGTCCAAGAGCCGCCCAGCCAGGCGGTGTAACTATCGGGCGGCCCTGTCGATTTTCGGGTAGAAGGCCGAGAGCGCGGGGTCGGGGATGCGCTGGCGGTAGACCTCCTCGCCCAGCATGAACAAGGCGTTCTCGTAGTACTCGCGCGCGGCCTTGACCTCCTCGTCCTTGGCCGCGGCCTCGTCGTTGAGCTCGTTGATGCGGGCGTTGTAGGCCTCGGTGCGTTCCTCCAGCTGCTGCTCGAGGTCCTTCTGCCGCCGACGGGCGCGGATGGCCTCGGCGGCCGGGCCCATCTCAGGATTCATGATCCTGTCGTACTCCACCTGCATGTCCTCGCACTCGCGAATGCGCTTCATGAGGTCGATCTTGGCGCGCTTGAGGTTCTCCTTGGGAACCTTGGTCTTCTCGAACTCGCCCAGCTCCTCCAGACGCTTCACCTGCGCCTCGTACTTGGTCAGCGCGCCGCGGCTGGCCGTCACGTCTTTGCGGCGGGTCACCAGCCGGCTCTCGACGGCCTTGGCCTTGCCCTCGGCAAGCTTCACCGCCTGCGCATGTCTGTCCACGAGGACCTGGCACTCCTGGTCCTCCTGGGAGCAGGCCTCGCTGAACTCGTGGTACGAGGCCTCCTCCTCGTCCATCGTCGTCTCGATCTCCTTGAGCTCCACCTGGCGGGCCTCGAAGCCCTCGGCCGCCTTGATGACGCGCTGGATGAGCTTGGGCGCATGGGGCTTGTTCCACAGCCGCTCATAGGCGACATCGCCGAGCTTGAAGACCAAGTCCTCGTAGGTGTCCATGCCCGAGCGTCTATACGCGGCGTTCCAGGCCTGTCAAGGCGCTCGCGGCCAAAGCCCCTTCATCGGGAAACTCTGCGCAAGATGGCGATGACTTCGGCTCGAGGCCTCAAGACCCCAACTGAAGCCTCGAACTTGGCGGAGTTGGAGTCCTTGGTGCCGCTTGACCTGCAGCCTGGGCCGGGTTAGGCGGGTGGGGCCAGGAACTCCGCCGAGCCGAGCCGCTGGGCCATCTCCGCCAGCTCGAAGGCGCGATCGAGCTCCTCGGCCCGGTTCAGCTCGCAAACCCAGGCTGCCGAGGGGTCCATGGCCTTGCGGGCGAGATTGGCCATGCCTGCATAGCGTTCGGCTGAATCACGGGTACGCTCAGCCTCGGCGCGCAGAGCCTCGGCGAGACTCGCGGGCAGCTCCACCTCATCGGGGGGAACCGGGAGCGGCCCGCCCCCGATGGCAGCCATGCGCGCCAGGAGTCGAGAGGCGTGCGCCTGGCAACCAGCGGCCAATGACGAGAGCCTGGAGCGAGTGCGCACGTCGGGGGCCCGCTCGGCCAGCTGCTCCAGCGTGAGCACCGAACGCATCTCGGCCTCCCACGCCGCTGCGAGCGTTGCCGTCAATCGCGTCTTTGCCCCACTCATCCGCCCACCTCTGCCCCCGTGGGGCGTCCGCCGCCACCGCTCATCACACGCGTCCCACGAACCAGTAGGCACCAGCGGCCAGGGAGGCAAGCGAGAGAGCGGGAAGGCCCCGACGCTCAAAGGCGACACGCCACCTCGCCACGGCGAGCATCACTCAGGCGATGCGCCCGGCTCGACCCCGAAGTTGTGGCCCACCGGTCGCGGCTGCCGGGCGGCCCCCTCCCGGCGAGGGCGGGCGCCGGGTTCAGTACGAGGCGGTCAGCTGCAACACGAAGGTTCGCCCGTAGGTGGGGATGGTCAGCTGGGGCACGTCGGGACCACCCGGAAGCTCCGCCCGCTCGTCGAGGATGTTGCGGGCGCCGGCGAAGTATCGAAAGCGCCCTCCCGGCAGCTCGCCCGAGAGCCCGGCGTTGAGACCGAGCATCTCCCCGGAAGACCCGCTCCCGTCGCGCAGCGGGCGTGCGCTGTTGAAGAGGACTTCGGCGGAGCCGACGATGAGCGGCGCGCTGATGGGGAACATGGCCCGAAGCGCGAACATGTGCGCCGGCGCGTTGTTTCTCAGGCGCGCCTGCTCCCCCGGGTCGGAGACCCCGCTGAGAACCATCCTCTGGAAGCTGTAGCTGGCCGACAACATGGCCAGCCGCTGAGGCTGCCAGCGCAGCTCGAGCTCCGCGCCCTGGGTGCGTACCGTGCCGGTGGCGTTGACCGTTCGCAGCAACCCGTCGGCGGGGTCAGGGGCGTAGCCGAGCAGGTCGGTGATCCAATTCACGTACAGAGAAGCAGTGGCTTTGAAGTCGTTCCCGATGTCCTGTGCGTGCTCGAGCTCTACCGTGTAGACGCTCTCGGGCTTCAGATCGGGGTTGGGCTTCAGGCTGAAGTAGGAGCCGACGGCTCCGGTGTCCGGGTTGACGATGCCGTCGTGGTAGTAGCGCTCGTACGCGGACGGGGCGCGGAACGACTTGCCGCCCATCAGCTTGGTCACGGCGCCGTCCAAGGGCCTGGCGATGAGCGCCAGCCGGGGATTGACGGTGAGCCCGAAGCTCCCGAAGTACTCGTCGGCCCGGACGCTGGCGTTGACCAGGAGAGCATTGGCGACGCGCAGCTCGTCGTCGAGGTAGGCCGAAAGGATGGTGAAGGCTCGAGTGTCATCGATGCCGGGGACGTCGCCGGTCCTCACCCCCATGTGCACCCGGAACTGCTCCTGCACCTCCACCCCCACCGTGAGGTGCTGGCGGAGGATCTCGCCGGTCCGGAAGCGCAGCTCGAACCCGCCCCAGTCGCCCCGCGTCTGGTCGATCTGCTCGGCCTGGGAGTACATCCACTTTCCCTGGAAGAGGTGGGCATCGTAGTAGAGACGAGCCGCCAGCAGCGAGCCGCCCGGGAGGCGGTGCTCGAAGCGCAGCTCCGCGGCGGCATGCTGATCGCGCACCCGAGTCGCCCACTGGCCGATCACCGTGTTCGAGGCGCCGGTGGGCAGGAGCTTTTCGCGGCTGTTGAAGTCCGCCAGCAGCGAGAAGCCCTTCCAGCGCGCCCGCGCGGTGCCGTGGAAGGCGACCTCGCGGTCCTGGTCGCGTACCACCAGGGTCTCGGCCAACGGCACCTCGTAGAGAGTGTCGCCGCCGACGCGCGCACCCCCGATGGAGAGCAGGACCTCGCCCGACTCGCCCCGGTAGGCGCCGGTAGCGCGCCCTCCGACAGTGCCCAGCGAGCCGGCCGCCGCCGTGCCCTCGACGAGCCGATCGCCCAGATGCCGGCGAGGCACGAGGTTGACCACGCCGAACACCGCGCTGGTGCCGTAGAGCGAGGAGACAGGCCCGCGCACCACCTCGATGCGCTCGACCTCCGCGAGGTCGACCTCCAGATCGCGCCCCACGAAGGCGGTGCCCCCCACGATGTCGCCCACGGGGTGCCCGTCGTAGAGCACCAGGACGCGCCTGCTGGCGTTGCCCAGCGCCGAGAACCCGCGTACCCCAATCTGCTCGTACTGGCGGTCGTACGACCAGAAGAGGCCCCGCACGCCGCGCAGCGCCTCGGTCAGCGTCTGATAGCCCAGGGCGCGGAGCTCCTCGCGGCTGATGACGGTGATCGACGCCGGGGCCTCGTCGGCGGAGGTCTCGACCTTCGAGGCGGCGGTGGTCTTGGCCCCCGCGAAGCGCAGCTGGGCCTGCAGCCTCGCGGTCTGGTCGGCGATGACCTCCACCCTCCGCTCGAAGGGACGCATGTCCGCCAGGTGCACCTCTATCCGGTGTGGGCCCGCGGGCAAGGCGATGACCGCAGGGGTGAAGCCCGACTCCCTTCCGTCGACGCGCACCAGGGCGCCCTCGTGGTTCGCGGTGACCATCACGTTGCCGGTGGGAAGAGGCAAAGGCTGCAGCGCGACGGCCACCTCCGCCGAGAGATCACCTTGCACGTCGACGGGGAGCTGCGAGGCGAGGTAGCCGGACGCGCTGACGTAGAGGACGTGCTTGCCGGGCTTGACCTTGAGCACGCCGGGGATGCTCGCCTCGGGTGGCCCCTCCGTCCTGTCGACGCGGACCTCGGCGCCAACGGGCCCGCCGCTGAGCCTGACCTCGCCCCAGATGTAGTCGAGCGCCAGGTGGGCGCTGGCGGTGCGCCCGCTGACGAGGTGCACGACCTGCTGGGCCTCGCGGTGGCCGGGCAACGAGAGGAGGACCCTGGCCTCCCCAGCGCGCAGGGCCAGCGTCTTGGGGGTCACGCCCAGCGAGCCCAGGTCCTTGCGCTCCACGAAGATGTCGGCGCCGGGGGGCGTGCTGCTCACCTGCAGGAGCGCAACTCTCGGCCCGAGGCGCGCCAGGCTTTCGGTGACCAGGCGCCTATCCTCAGGGCGGGGAGCCCCGGAGAGCACTTCGCTGTAGTAGCGATAGGCCTCGTCGAACATCTTCAGCTGCTCGTAGCAGCGAGCGATGTTGGTGATGACATTCAGGTTTCGCACCAGCCGGTTGGAGTGGAAGAACTCGCTGAGCGCGTCTTCGTACTTGCCCGCGCGGTAGGCCTCGACTCCGCGGCGGAAGCGCAGGTCGGCCTCGTCGGCGGTGTTGTCGGCGAGGGCGACAGGAGATGCTGCCCCGACCACGGTGAGCAGGACGACGGCTCGCGCGAAGCGAGATCGCAGCGTTCCCGAAGACCCTCGGTGGGCACGGGGGGCCCCTTCCTGCGCACGCATGGCCTGCACTCCTTGCCGGACCGTGCCCCGAGGCGCTCGCCTCAGCGGCCGGTCTTGATTCCGAGATCGTCTGCGGGAGGAGCCTTGACGCCGCCCAGCTTGGGGAGCGTGGCCTTGATCGCTGCGTCCGCGGTCAGAGCCACGGTCCTCTTCTCCAGGCGATGCCCCGCGAGCTTGAAAGCGAAGGTGGCCTCGACCTCCGATTTGGAATGGCGATGCTCGAGCGGCGTGGTGCCGAGCACCTTGTCGTCCAGGGTCACCGTGGCGCCGGGGGGCTGGCTGAGGAGCTTGATGACCACCATCTCGCCAGCGGCCGGCACAGGGGACGGCGCATCCTTCTCCAGGACGAGATCGGAGCTCTGAGGTCCCTGGCCGGTGCCGTCGACCGTGACCCGCGCTCCCTCGGGCCGGGTGAGCACGGTCAGGGTGGCCGCGGGGGCAGCGAGCGCTGGCGGCGGGGCCGGCGCAGGCGAGGGCCTGAGCGCGACCGCCAGCCCGACCCCCAGCAGGAGTGCGGCGATCACCGCACCGGCGAGGCCAAGCAGCCTCTTCGCCCCACCCTCGGCTCGCGGTCCCGCCGAAGAGGCGCGGGCGCCACTCGCCTCGGACCTGGGCCCCGAAGCGCGACGGAAGATGGCCGATGGGGTGCCTTCGAACTCCGTGAAGGGCTGGCCTTCCGCGCGCTCGGACGCCAGCCGCTCGGCATAGAGCTCCTGCATGAACGCCGCGAGGTGGGCATTGGAAGCCGGCAGTCGCTTCTGGACGAGCCAATCCTCCAGGGCGAGCCGGAAGGCCGCCGCGTCGGGGTAGCGATCGGCGCTCTCGCGCGCCAGCGCCTTGAGGATGATCGCCTCGAGCTCGCCATCGATCTCGGGGTTGGACTCGGAAGGCCTGGGAACCGAGCAGACCTCCACCGCCTTGAGCGTGGAGACCTCGGTGTCACGCTTGAACAGCCGAAGCGAGGTCGCCATCTCGTAGAGCACCACCCCCAACGCGAAGACGTCGGACCGGTGATCGATCGGCCTGCTGGCCGCCTGCTCTGGCGACATGTACGAGTACTTGCCCTTCAGGGTGCCCGTGGCGGTGTGCGAGGACCGGCCCGCGGCCTTGGCCACCCCGAAGTCGATGAGCTTCACCCCGCCGTCGAAGGTGACCAGGATGTTCTGCGGAGAGACGTCGCGGTGGACCAGGCCCAGGGGGCGGTTGCTGGAGTCGACCGCCTTGTGGGCGTAGTCGAGGCCCGCCGCGGCGTCGGCGGCGATGCGCACCGCCAGGGCCAACGGGACCGGCCTGCTCTTGGCTCGCGAGGCCTTCCAGAGGCGAACCACGTCCTCGCCATGGATGTACTCCATGGCGATGTAGTAGGCGTCCTCGTGCAGGCCCAGATCGAAGATCTGGCAGACGTTGGGGTGGTTGAGGCGCGCGGCGATGCGCGCCTCGTCGAAGAACATCGCCACGAACTCCCGGTCCTCCACGAGGTGCGGCATCAGCACCTTGACGACCAGCAGCTTCTCGAAGCCCTCCATCCCCACCTGGCGCGCGAGGAAGACCTCGCCCATGCCCCCCGCGGCGATGCGCCTGAGAAGCTCGTAGCGGCCGAGCGGGATTCCCATCGAAACCCCAGACAGAAGTGCAGCCCGCCGGCAGGTCCGGCGCTGGGCCGAGTAGTGAGCCAGATCTCGCCGGATTCGCCGTCCCATTCATCCGGCGACCCGCTGAGCGGCCGCCACTCTATCTCAGCACCCCCGCTCGCTCCATCGCGGCCAGGGCGCGCCAGGCCCGGTTTCTTGGAGCTGGGCCGCCCGGGCCTATAATTTCGCCCATGAAGATCACCGCCCTCGACATCCGGCAGAAGCAGTTCAAGCCCGCCATGCGCGGCCACGAGCGCAAGGAGGTCGAGGCCTTCCTCGACCTGGTGGCCAGCGAGTTCGAGGAAGTGGTGAAGGAGAACATCGGCCTCAAGGAGGACGGCCGGCGCAAGGACCAGCGCATCGCCGAGTACCACGAGCGCGAGAAGACTCTGCAGGAGACGATGGTCACCGCCCAGCGCATCAGTGAGGACATCAAGGCGGCGGCCAAGAAGGAGGCCGAGCTCATCCTCACCGAGGCCGAGCTGCAAGCCGAGAGGATCGTCGCCGACGCCAACCGCAAGCTCGTGCAGATCATCGATGACATCAATGAGCTCAAGCGCCAGCGCGTCCAGTTCGAGTCGCAGGTCAAGAGCGTCATCGATGCGCACTCGAAGCTGCTCGAGACCTTCCGCAGCACGCCGCCGGCCATGAAGATCGAGGAGAACGTCTCCTTCCTCGCCTCCA
>JACRCT010000959.1 GCA_016218885.1 Deltaproteobacteria bacterium
GCTTCGGGGTGCGCTATGGCCGCGCCACCGCCGGACGCCTGGAGGTCAAGACCCGCGACCCCAATGACAAGCGCCTCCACGTCGTCGCCGACCTCAACCTCTACCACGCGACCGCGCTGGTCGAAGGGCCCGTCTCCGATACGGTCTCCGTCGCGGTCGCGGCCCGACGCTCGTACGTCGACGCCGTCCTGAACGCGGCGCAGAGCTCCTTCCCCGAGGAGGCGCCGGGCTTCACCGTCGCGCCGCGCTACTACGACTACCAGGCCAAGGTCACCTGGAAGGCCGGCGCTCACGACACCCTGCGCCTGAACCTCTTCGGCTCCGACGACGAGATGAAGATGGTGGGCGTCCAGACCGGCGGGCTCGAGGACATCGACGCCATCAACTTCGCGACCCGCTTCGGCGTCCTCGGGCTGAGCTGGGACCACCAGCCCTCGCCGCAGACCCGGCTCAACGTCTCGCTCAGCGAGAGCATCCTGCGCACCGAGGCCAAGGTCGGCGGCTTCTTCAACGACAAGGAGACCTACGCCATCACTGGGCTGCGCCTCGAGGGCTCCCACGAGGTGCTCCCGTCGCTGAGGCTGAGCGCCGGGATCGACTCGCGGATCCTTCCCTGGGGCCATCTGGATCTCTCGGTGCCGCCCATCCCGTCGCCGAACGAGATCTACGTCGACGCCGAGCCGAACCACTACGACAAGACGCTCGCGGCGGTGGAGGTCGGCGGCTGGGTCGAGGCGGTCTGGAAGCCGCTCCCGAGCGTGACCATCGTCCCGGGCGTCCGCTTCGACTACGAGAACTTCATCTTCGAGGGCTGGTGGTTCGATCCCCGGCTCGCCGCCCGGTGGACCCTCGTCGAAGGGACGACCGTGAAGGGCGGCGTCGGGCTCTATCACCAGCCGCCGCCGATCGCCTACGCCACCGAAGACTGGGGGAATCCCGATTTGGGCGCCGAGGGCTCGTGGCAGTATTCGCTGGGCGTCGAGCAGCGGATCTGGGGCCCGCTCTCGGCCGACGTGCAGCTCTATTACAAGGACATGTTCGACCTCTCGCTGCCCAACAACCGGGTCATCACCCGCGGCGGCGAGCTCGTCCCGGAGCGCTACTCCAACGAGGGCACCGGCAGCGCGTATGGCGCCGAGCTCCTGCTCCGCTACGATCCCGACGGCCGCTTCTCAGGGTGGATCGCCTATTCGCTCTCCAAGTCGAAGCGCGACCAGAGCGTGGTGGGCGGCACCTTCTACGCGAACGGCGATGATTTCGACCAGCCGCACAACCTCACCGCGCTGGGCACCCTGGAGCTGCCCGAGATCTGGAACGGCCTGTCGGTAGGCTTCCGGCTGCGCTACTCGACCGGCAACCCGTACCGCAAATACGTCCGGTCCATCTACGACGTCGATACCGACAGCTACCAGGGGATCCCCGAGGCCCAGCGCTCGTCGCGCATGCCGGCCTTCTTCCAGCTCGATGCGCGCATCGACAAGAAGTGGACCTTCCAGACCTGGACGCTCAACGCCTACCTCGACGTGCAGAACGCCACCAACCGGGGGAACGCCGAGCAGGTCGTCTACGCCCACGACTACTCGGAGTCGGGGTACGCCACCGGGATGCCCATCTTCCCGTCCATCGGCCTGCGGGGGGAGTACTGACCATGAAGACTCTACGAAGCTGCGCGACCACCCTCGCACTCCTGGCGGCCACGGGCTGCTCCCCGCAGTTCGCCTCCCCGACGCTGGTCGAGAAGCTCGAGCTCCTCGGTCTGCGCTCCGAGCCGCCGGAGATCGCGCCCGCCGCGATGGCGGGGGAGCCCGCCGGCGCCTGGCCGCGCCCTCCGTCGCGCGCCGCTCTCACCTCGCTCGTCGCCCAGCCCGCGAACCTGATCGACCCCGCGCACAGGTTGACGGTCCTGTACCTCGCTTGCACGCCCAAGCTCGGCGACCCCTCCAGCTTGCCGTGCGACTCGTTCGACGTGCTGCGCGATCCCGGCTCGCTCGTCCAGGGGGAAGGGCTGAGCTGCTCGGGCTCGGGTTCTCTCCCGGAGCCTGGCGTCGGAGTACAGGGCGGCGTGTCGTTCTCGGGGCTGGAGGAGTGTGACGCCTCCGGATGCCATGCGGCGCAGGTCGGCGGCGTGACGCTCCCCGCACCGCTCTACGCCCTTCCCGCGGACCTCGTCCTCTCGGCGCTGCCCGTGGGGACTCCGGCGCGGACGCTGGGGATCCACGTGACGGTGGTAGCCATCGCCGTCGACGCTTCGCCGGAAGAGCTCTTCGCGGGCAACGATGCCTGCCAGTGGCTGCAGAGCTTCCCCGCTCGTCTGCAGGAGATGCTCGCCAGCCGCGAGAACGTGACGGCCACCAAGCGGATCCTCGTGCGCGGACCCGACGCCGAAGACGAGCCGAACCGGAACCCATCGCTCCCGGGCGTCACCCGCGACGGCGCGACGCTCGGAGACGCTCCGGCCGAGGTCGAGGCGGGTGCCAAGGTTCCGCTCCTGCCGATGGCGCCCGCCGACACCGATTACCAGACCTATTCGAAGTACGAGGCCACTGGGGTGAAGGTCGAGACCAAGAGGGAGAGCTGGGCGTGGTCGTGGTTCACCACGGCGGGAGAGTTCGAGGACGCCCACACCCTGAAGCCCGACGAGGTCGCGACCTGGGACGTGCCGCTGGGGACCGACGTCGACCCACTGCCTGAGAGCGGAAGCGCGCGGATCTACGTGGTCGTCAGAGATCTGCGCGGCGGCATGTCCTGGTTGGTCCGCGAGGCCAAGCTGCCCGTCCCGTGATTCGACGAGGGTGGGTGGACCACCCGCGAGCGAGCCCTGAGTTGCTCCACGTGGTGCAACTCATCCCTGGTCGAAGCGGGCTTCCCAAGGGCGGGGCGGACGCCTCGAGGTTGGAGTGTCGGCGACGCGCCGTGGCGTCCAAGCTCACGATGGCTGGGCATCCTCGAGTACCCGGAAGTCGACCAGCTTCAGCAAGAGATCTTCCCCAAACGCGAGGCCATGGCGCCTGCGGATGGATCTCAGTGCGTCGTGGGTGGGCCGGCTGTCGAAGCAGCGGAGCGCCTCGAGCAGCTCGTTCGGCAGCTCCAGAGGATCGTATTGGCTGTAGGACTGGAGCCGGGTCGTGCGCCTGTCGGCGGAGACGATGAGCAGAGGCGCCAGGCGCAGCCGGGCCGGGATGCGCGGATGCCGGATCTCCTGGTACGCA
>JACRCT010000969.1 GCA_016218885.1 Deltaproteobacteria bacterium
ACCGTGCTCCGGCCCACCCCGCCCTTGCCGGCGACCACTACGAAGCGTCTGTCGAGGAGGGACGGCATGCGCCGGCAACCCAAGCATCGGCCTCCGAGGGTGTCAACGACGGAGGTCCGAGCGGGTCAGGCCGCGGCCGGCCCGTTCTTCGCCTTGCGCTCCTGGAACCAGCCGCGCAGGAACTCCACCGCCGCGGGGATCACCGAGATGAGCACGATGGCGATGATCACCACCGAGAAGTTCTTCTGCACCCACTCGTTGTTCGCCAGCGCGTAGCCGGCGCCGATGCAGATACCCACCCAGGCGATGCCGCCGATGACGTTGTAGCTGATGAAGCGCCAGTAGCTCATCTGCCCGATGCCCGCCACGAAGGGGGCGAAGGTGCGGATGATGGGCACGAAGCGCGCCAGGATGATCGTCTTGCCGCCGTGCCGCTCGTAGAAGGCGTGGGTGCGCTCGAGGTGCTTCTTGTTCAGGAAGCGCACGTCGTTGCGGGAAAAGATCTTCGGCCCCACCTTGCGGCCGATCCAGTAGTTCACCGTGTCGCCCACGATCGCCGCCACCGAGATCAGCCCGAAGAGCGCCAGGGCCGAGCTCGCCGGCGTGAGCGCCCCCTCCAGCACGAACGACCCCTTGGCCGCGAAGGCCCCGGTGGCGAAGAGCAGGGAGTCGCCCGGCAGGAACGGCGTCACCACCAGCCCCGTCTCGCAGAAGACGACCATGAACAGCACCAGGTAGGTCCAGCCGCCGAACAGCTGCAGCGCCTTGTCGAGGTACTTGTCGAGGTGCAGGAAGATGTCGAACAGCAGCTTGAGGTAGTCCATATCGCCTTTCGGGCTCCTCTCCGGCTCGGCCTGGGGTGGGCGTTTCTACCAGACAACCGGCTCGTCTCCATAACAAAAGGCCCGGGCCGCTGTTGGCGACCCGGGCCTTTGGGGGACTCTTGCTAGCCTAGCGCCGGCCTAGCCCTTGTTCGGCACGGCGTACGAGAGCTTGGAGAGCTGCTCCAGGTACTGCCACTTGGCCTGGACGTGCTCGCTGGCCTGTCGCAGCAGCTCCTTGGCTGCATCGGGCCTGCTCTTGCTGAGCATCTTCCAGCGGGTCTCGGCGTAGGCGAACTCCTCGAAGCTGATCTTCGGGGCCTTCGAGTCCAGGCGCAGCGGGTTCTCGCCCTTGGCCGCCAACGCCGGGTTGAAGCGGTACAGCGGCCAGTGGCCGGAGTTGACTGCCCGCTCCTGGTTGTCCACGCCGGTCTTCATGTCGATGCCGTGGGCGATGCAGTGCGAGTAGGCCAGGACGATCGACGGCCCGTCATAGGCCTCGGCCTCCATGAGCGCGCGCACCGTCTGCAGGTCGTTGGCGCCCATGGCCACCGTGGCCACGTAGATGTGGCCGTAGCTCATGGCGATCATGCCCATGTCCTTCTTGGGCATCGGCTTGCCGCCTGCCGCGAACTTGGCCACCGCGCCCATCGGGGTCGACTTGGACATCTGGCCACCGGTGTTGGAGTACACCTCGGTGTCCAGCACCAGGACGTTGACGTTGCGCCCCTGCGCCAGCACGTGGTCCAGGCCTCCGTAGCCGATGTCGTAGGCCCAGCCGTCGCCACCCAGGATCCATACCGACTTCTTCACCAGGTAGTCGGCCATCACCAGCAGCCGCTTGCTGGCCACGTCGGTAGCCGTGGAGAGGATCTTCTTGAGGTCGGCCACCCGCGCGCGCTGCTCGACGATGTCCTTCTCGGTGGTCTGGTTGGCGCCACGGATGGCGTCCACCAGCTGCGCCTTGTCCTTGAGCGCCTCGCTCTGGCCCAAGAGCTCGCGGGCGAACTCCTGGAACTTGTCGATGGCCAGCCGGTACCCGTAGCCGAACTCGGCGTTGTCCTCGAACAGCGAGTTGGACCAGGCCGGTCCGCGCCCGTCGCTGTTGGTGCAGTACGGGGTGGTGGGCAGGTTGCCGCCGTAGATGGACGAGCAGCCGGTGGCGTTGGCGATGAGGGCCCGGTCACCGAACAGCTGGGTGAGCAGCTTGACGTACGGGGTCTCGCCGCAGCCCCCGCAGGCGCCCGAGAACTCGAACAGCGGGCGCAGCAGCTGGCTGCCTTTGACGCTGTCCTGCTTGACGCGGGTGCGGTCGGCGTCGGGCAGACCCAGGAAGTACTCGACGTTGGCGCGCTCCGGCTCGCGCAGCGGCAGCTGGTCTTGCATCGCCAGCGACTTGCGGGAGGGGTCCTTCTTGTCCTTGCCCGGGCAGACGTAGACGCAGGCCTCGCAGCCGGTGCAGTCCTCGACGAACACCTGGATCGAGTACTTGGAGCCGGCCAGCTCCTTGTCCTTGAACTCCACCGCCTTGAAGGTGGCAGGAGGGGCCTTCAGCGCGTCGGCGGGGAAGACCTTGGTGCGCAGCGCGGCGTGCGGGCAGATCATGGCGCACTTGCCGCACTGGATGCAGATCGTCGGGTCCCACACCGGCACGGTAAGGGCGATGTTGCGCTTCTCCCACTGGGAGGTCGACAGCGGGTAGGTGCCGTCCACCGGGAAAGCGGAGACCGGCAGGTTGTCACCCAGGCCGGCGACCATGGGGCCGGTCACCTCGCGCACGAAGGCGGGCGCCTTGGGGGAGACCGCGGGCGGCATGGTGAGCGTGCTGGTGACCTGGGTCGGCACCGCCACCTCGTGGAGGTGAGCCAGGGTCTCGTCCACGGCCTTGCAGTTCTGCTCGACGATCTTCTCGCCGCGCTTGCCGTAGGTCTTCTTGATGGCCTTCTTGATCTGCTCGATGGCCTCCTCACGGGGGAGGATGCCGCTGATGGCGAAGAAGCAGGTCTGCATGATGGTGTTGATGCGCCCGCCCATGCCGGTGGCCTTGGCCACGCTGACGGCGTCCACCACGAAGAACTTGATCTTCTTGTCGATGAGGTGCTGCTGCACGTGCCTGGGCAGCTTCGACCACACCTCGTCCTTGCTGTACGAGCTGTTGAGCAGGAAC